>CAZKER010000095.1:0-2008 GCA_964551845.1 uncultured Cyanobium sp. | reverse complement strand
AACCGCGGGGATCGAGGCCGCCGCTGGGGACAGCTGTTGTCAGGGGCGCGGCTGGCTTCTCGCTGAAGGTGAGCGCCCAGGGGGCCTGCTCATCGAGGACGGCCTTGCTGCCGGGCAGTGCCTTGATCGCAGCATGAGAGTCCAGACGCCGGAAACCTGCTGGGGTTCACCGCGAAATGCTTCAAAACGGTCCTGGAACCGCTCAGGGGTCATGGGGCTGGCCATGGGCGTGGTGCTGCTGAGCCCTGTTGCCAGTGCTGGCTTGAGGCCACCGGCTACGCGCAAAACGAGAGCGCCCCAGCCGCAGCCGGGGCCGCCCCCTCAGAAGGGCAGCTCGCTCTCGGGGCACCAGACCGGCACAGAAGCTGGCGTGGCCACCTGGCGCTCAAAGAGCAGATCAGCGCAGAGCCGCTCCAGAGGAGCCGGGAGGTGGGCCGAGGCCTCCTCGCAGAGTCACTCCAGGGTGCTGGAGCTCAGGAGCTGGAAGGCGCGGATCCGGGATGCAGGAGCAGTAGGCGTGATCACTGCAGGGCAGGGTGGTGCGCTGGATCATCAGAATGTGCGGTGCAATGGGGCGCCTGCGAAGGTCGCCTGAGTGATCGCAGCGAGGGCAAGGGCCGGCCAGCACGGCACGGGCGGCTGAGCCCCGTCAGGGGCGATCCGCCCAACGCAACCGCAACAACGGGCCGGCATGTCTTGACCCTTGCCCCGCTGCGGACGATGAACAATGCCGAGCAATGCCTGAACAATTGATCCAAGCCGAACCGATGGGGCTTCAGGGGCCTTCTGAGACCTGCAGGAACAAGGTCACCAAGGCCGTGTTGATGTAATAGTTACTCCGACCAGACTTGTGTTTCTCCAGGAAACCTTTCTCCACCAACTGCTCCAAGTAGTCGGCGGCTGTCTGCCGTGTCACGCTCAGGTCATCCCGGACGAATTGAATCCTGGTGTATGGGTGGCGAAAGAGATTGTTCAGCAGATCCTGGGAGTAGAGCTTCGGGAGATGGGTGCGCATGCGCTGCTTCACATCTGCCATCTGCTTCCGGATTCCTTCCACCAGCGCAAGGGTCGTTCTGGAGGTCTTCTCGACGGCCTCAAGCATGTAGAGCACCCAGGCCTCCCAGTCGCCATCTTCTCGCACAGATTGGAGCAGCCGGTAGTACTCAGCTTTGTGCTGGTTGATATGGCGGCTGAGGTAGAGAATCGGGATGTCCAGCAATCCTGTTCTGGTCAGGTAGAGAACGTTCAGGATGCGCCCGATTCGGCCGTTTCCATCGGCAAAGGGATGGATGCTCTCGAACTGATGATGGATGAGTGCCATCTTGATCAGCGGATCGAGTTGGCAGATCTCATCATCGTTGATGAACGCCTCCAGTGATGACATTGCGGTGATGATCTCGTTGCGGTCCTGTGGAGGCACGTAGATCACCTCCCCCGTCCTGTCGTTCATCAGGGTGGTGCCTAGCGTTGAGCGAAAACCATCGCTGCGTGCCTTCAGGAACCGGTACATGTCGATGAGCGTGGCGTTGCGAATCAACCCGCCTGTGTCCAGCAGCTGCGTCAGTCCGAGCTTGCTGGCGTCCCGGTAGCGGGCAACCTCCTTCGCCGCACCCGATTCCAGACCGTCCGGGAACAGGCCCAACTGGAACAACTCATCTTGGGTGGTGACGATGTTCTCGATTTCGGAACTGGCCTTGGCCTCCTGCAGGGCGAGGGTGTCGATCAGGATGCCTTGGTTGGGGATCGTGGCCGCCCGTCCCTTGAGCTCCGCCAAGGCGCGGTTGGCGGCGGCCAGAGCCCGCATGACCGCCACTGTTTCCAGCTCTACGGCAGGAGGCAGCGGTTGCAGGAAGCCGCGGGAAGCTGACACGTCGCTTGGCACCAGTTAAGAAAACGCCATTTTGCTGACGTGTTTTGACGATAGGTGCCCCCAGCGCCCTCCCCGCTGACAAGACGGCCGGCTCATGCCTGACGATTCGAGCGCATGCCCCCAGCCGCGGCGGCGGCC
>CAZKER010000094.1:0-2090 GCA_964551845.1 uncultured Cyanobium sp. | reverse complement strand
CCAGCCTGGCGCCACGGTCTGACTCAGGATCACCCCCAGCAGCACCAGGCTGCCGGCCGCAATCTGTACCTGACGCATTAACGGCAGCGGGGCGCCCTTGAACTTTTGAACCTCATAACCGGCCTGCTGCCAGGCGGGCAGACCACCCATCAGGTCGGCCACCGGGTGGGGGTGGCCCTGCTGGAGAAGTTGGCTCAAGGCCTTGGCACTGCGGTTACCGCTCTGACAGACCAGCACCAAGGGTCCGCGGGGCAGATCGGCCTGGGTGATGCGTGAGAGCGGCACGTTGAGGCTGCCGGTGATGTGGCCGGTGGCGTATTCCATCGGTTCGCGCACGTCGATCACGGTGACGTCGCGGGCAGCCAGCTGGTCGGCTAAATCGTGGGCGCTGATGCGGGTGGAGGTCGTCATGGTGGTGATGAAGGTCTGAAGGCGCTCGAAGTTGGTAGTGGAAGTGCTCAGGCCTGGACGGCACCATCGAGCGGGTAGCCCTCGTCCGCCCAGCGACTCAGGCCGCCGTGGAGGTTGGCGACCTGCTGGCGGCCGGCCTTGAGCAGCTGCTGGGTGGCCAGGGCCGAGCGGCTGCCCGAATGGCAGACCACCACCAAGGGCCTGTCGGCTGGAATCTCGCTGGTGCGGCTTTCCAGCTCCGGCAGGGGGATCAACAGGCTGCCGGCCACTCGTCCATCGGGTCCGTTGAATTCCTCAGGGGATCGCACGTCGAGCACGGTGAGGTCCCCCAAGTGAGCGGCAACCCAGGCCGGGGTGAGTTCAGGTAGGCCGGCATAGCTGCGTGCCAGGGGCGCCCAGGCGGGAGCGGTGGTTGTGTCGCGGGGCTTGCCGGAGCGCATGTTGCCGGGAAGCGCCTCGGCGATCTTGTGGGGATGGGGAAGTTTCATGTTCTTCATGTGACCCACGAAATCCCGCTCGGTGGCGTCGCCGCCAAGCCTTGAGTTGAAGGCCTTTTCTTCCGCCACGGATGTGACGGCGCGACCGGTGTAGTCGTGGGCTGGGTAGAGCAGACACGACTCCGGCAGCGTCAGCAATTGCTCCGTGATCGAGGTCCAGAGGCTGTGGGCATTGCCCTGCTGGAAATCACAGCGGCCGCAGCCCCGCACCAACACGGCATCACCGGTGAACGCCATTGACTGGTCATCGAGCACGAAGCTGATGCAACCGTCGGTGTGGCCCGGGGTACTGCGCACCTCGAGGGAACGGCCGCCAAACGCAACACGATCCCCGTGGGACAGGGGCAGGCTGACGTTTTCAGCCCGGACTACAGCGGCCAGACCGATCTCACAGCCGGTGGCCTCGTGCATCAGCCAGCTTCCGGTCACGTGGTCGGCATGGGCGTGGGTGTCGATCGACGCCACCAGTTCGATTCCCAGCTCGCGAATCAAGGAGAGATCGCGGCCGTGCTGCTCGAAGACCGAGTCGATGATCACCCCCTTGCGGCTGGGCACATCGGCCAGCAGGTACGTGAAGGTGCCGGTGTCGCCGTCGAAGAGCTGGCGGAACAGCAGCCTGCCACCGCCGGCAGCGGCAGAGAGGGACAGGGCGGGAGGGGCAGCGGCGTCCATGGAGCGATCGATCACCAACTGCTATGAGCATAGCCGCATTATGTGCATTGAAGCGATTCGCGCTGATTCCGGCTCGGTTTGCGGCGGGCCTGCGGCGGGTTGGCGGCCCAGTGCCTGCCGCAGGCGAAGCCATGGATGCCTGTTTGTATGCATAATGCCTGAAGCGTCATAAAGCAATGCCATGGCTGCACCCGCCGCCGGGACCCTGCCAAGTCCCCAGCTCTTAGAAGAACTCAGCCAGTTTTTTCGTCTGCTGAGCGAGCCGGCCCGACTGCAACTGCTCTGCCAGCTCAAGCACGAAGGTCCCCTGGATGTGGCCAGCCTGATCGAGGCCACCGGTTTCAGCCAGTCGCACATCAGCCGCCAGCTGGGTCAGCTGCAACGCGCTGGCCTGGTGAGCTACCAGCGTGATGGGGTGCGGCTGGTGTACACCGTTGCCGACCCGTTAGTGCATGAACTCTGCAATTTGGTGCAGGGGCGCCTGAGGCAAAGGTTGGAGCAACAGTTGCT
>CAZKER010000093.1:0-1859 GCA_964551845.1 uncultured Cyanobium sp. | reverse complement strand
TGTAGTGTAGATATTCATTCTCACGACTGGCCCTTTCAATGTCTCGCCTCAATTTTCAATGTGTTGCTGCTGGCAGAATCGCGCTACATTTAAATGTGTCGTTAGCAATGGCTGCTGTTGTCGTGCTTTCGGCTAACGCTGGCGCGGCCCAAGCCAGCTGCCGGTTTCTGATGCCCATTGCGGCAGGTGGCGAGCCCGTTGTGCAAAAACGCATCAGTCCGGATGGATTGTTTCGCCGCAACAACTGGAACACAGATTTCGCCGTGGATCGCAACTATGCCAGCTATCGCGTCAACTTGCAGTCGGCATCGACCGAGCAGGCGGTGTTCCCAATTTCAGCATTTTTGCGCTTCACCGACAACAGTGACCTTCGCGTGGTGAATGAGAATCGCACCCTTCAACCTGAGCAGAGGCATGTCTTTGGGCCTTTCCCGGCCATACCTGGCCGGCGCACGAACCAGGTGAATGTGCGGGTTGGTGCCACCAAAATGCCCGCCTCTACCGGCTTCAGCTACCGCGTGTCGGTGGAGGGTTGCGACTGAACCCGGGCTTGTTCCCGCAATAAACGGTGGGGAGGCTCATGGCTCAACCAAGCATCACCCCACCCTCGCTATCGGATCCGGCCACAGCGCTGCGCAAGTCGAACAGCAGGTCTTCGAGACTGAGTTCAGCCAGCGCCTTCTGCCGGATACGCTCCAGCCGTAGCTGCAACGCATAGGTCACCTGATCGGCAGGAGAGCTGCCTGACTCCGAAGCAGCAGGCCAGTTCGCATTCTCTGTCAAAGCTTCGCCAAGCCCCGCCAAAATCAGTTCCATTGAAATTTCCCGCGCTGGCCTGCTGAGTCGGTAGCCCCCTACCCGACCTCGCCTCGCCTCCAGCAGTCCGGCTCGCCGTAGACGCAGCAGCAGCTGCTCAAGCATTGGCTCGGGTAGCTGTTGGGCCGTGGCCAGTGCGTGGGTTGACTGCCACTCCAATGGCTTTGCCGCCAGTTCCAGCAGGGCTTTGAGAGCATGGCTGGCTTGGCGAGAAAGCATCACGCCTTAGCAGTTACCTGCCCCGCCAGCCGCTCAAGCACGTGCTCCAGGGTGTAGCCAAACAGGGCTGGATCTGGCTCGTCCTTGCCGATATCGGCCAAGCCAAGCTCGGCCCAGCGAGAATCGAGCCGGGCCTCCAGCTCGGCAGGCCGGCTAAGTGGCTCGCCCCAGGGGTGGCGCTTCTCCGGACCGATTTTGGTGGTGGCATCGATGGCCAGCCTGCCACCAAGGCCCAAGCGCTCGCTGGCGAAATCGAGCGTGTCAAATGGGGTGTCCTCGAGCACGAACAAATCCCGCTGCGGATCCACTTGAGCGCTGATTGCCCAGATCACCTGGCGCGGGTCGCGGATGTTGATGCTTTTATCCACCACCACCACAAATTTGGTGTAAGTGAACTGAGGCAAGGCGCTCCAGAAGGCCATTGCCGCCCGCTTGGCCTGGCCTGGATAGGCCTTGTCGATGGCAATCACAGCCAATTTGTAGCTGAGTCCTTCCATCGGTAGAAAGAAATCGACGATCTCTGGGATCTGCTGGCGCAGGATCGGCGTATAAATGCGGTTCAGCGCGATCGCCAGCATGGCGTCTTCCTTAGGGGGCCGGCCGCTGAAGGTGGTGAAGTAAACGGGGTCACGCCGCTGGGTGACGCACTGAATATGCACCAGGGGGGAATCTTCTATGCCGCCGTAGAAGCCCATGTGGTCGCCAAATGGTCCGTCGGCAAGCTCAACTCCAGGGGTGATCGTGCCTTCCAGCACCACCTCACTGTGACTAGGCACCTCGAGTTTCACGGTTTTGCATCTGGCCAGCCGCACGCCCTCGCCGGC
>CAZKER010000092.1:0-4615 GCA_964551845.1 uncultured Cyanobium sp. | reverse complement strand
TCGCAATTTCTGCGGCCAGTCAGCAGGCACCATTCTCGCGCCCGAAAATCTCCTCCCGCCCATTAGAGACATTATCGACGCCTGGGCCCGTCTCGACGGCAACAAACTCCCCGACTACCTGTCAGCTGATGTCACCAGAATCCTGCCGGCTGTCAATGGTGCGCTGACCCTCGATGTGGGCGGCAAGGGCGTAGGCCACTTCGATGCCAAAGGCAACCCCAACGGTGCCACTGCCGAGAAGCACATTGAGGGGAACACCAACAAATCCGTATCTCCCGATGGCCTGCTCTGGGTCAAATCATCCGATGCAGACATCCTGATCGTTGATGAGGACTCCGGTAACGACTACGGCGAGCGCAAATTTGCCCTGGTGATCAACGAGGATACCCTCGCCATTGAACCCGATGGCACGGGCTATTTCCTTGCCCAGGCCGGCGGCAACAAGAACCCGCGTGCTATTGCCGGGGTCTCCACCTATGGCGAAACCTATAAGAGCGCATCAGGCTCTGAATTCTCTGGCAGCTGGAATGTCACCGCCCTGGTGGCCACCAAAGCCGATGGTTCGTTCTACACACAGGAAGAACTGGCTGGCAACGGGGTGCAGACCGTTGAACAGAGCCGCCCCCTCTCAGAGCACGTCTTCATCGGCGCTGTTCAACACGGAGGTGAGTCTGGTGGTGCAGTCGCAGCCACCAAGTCCGATTACGGCGGTCAGATCTTCATGTTCAGTATCGACCTGCCCGGCATCGAGCCCAAAGCTGTCGTCGGCACTTCTGGCGCCGATAGTCTGCTCATGCCTGATGCCAGCAAGGACCTCACGCTGATCGGCAACACCATCTTTACCGGCGCCGGTGATGATGAGGTGGATGTGGCCCTCAGCGACGGCTTCGAGAACAAGGTATTCACAGGAACTGGCGCCGACACCATCTACGCCGGCACGCGGGATGTGATCACCGGCGGCGGCGGCGCTGATCAGATCTGGGCCACCGGCGGCAATGGCAACCGCCTCAGCGGCAATGGCGGCGACGACGACCTCGTCATCGGCACCATGGGTAACCGCGCCCTTGGCGGCGAAGGCAACGATAAGTTCACCATCCTTGATGGTGCCGGCACCAACTACCTCAACGGTGGTGCTGGCTCCGACCAGTTCTGGCTGATTAGCGCACCTGGCGATAAGCCTGGCGCTAAGCAGTTCGTGATGGACTTCAAGGCCGGTGAAGACTTGGTGGGCCTGCGGGGAGTGGCCTTCGCTGACCTCAGCTTCAACCAGGTGGGTACTGACACACTCCTGAGTGTTACTGGCACAGCTGTTGGCCACTTCACCAATGTGAGCGCCGCCAGCCTCAACAACCAGGCCAACTTCGCCGGTCTGGCCTGATCGCATCCCCAATCGGTCCCCTCAGCTGAGGGGACCGTTTTTTGTCTCCTGAGTGGAGACAAAAATCATTTGCTCTGCCCACTCGCACGTTGAATACCCAAGACCATGCCAATCACCTTCACCGGCACCGTGGTCAACTGGCAACCGGGCTGGCGCGAGCTGGATCTGGTCTTCGGTGTGGCGGTCGACGCCACCGGCGCCCAGACCCTGCTCGACCCTGCCGCCTATGCCACCCTGCCCAGGGCAGGTGTGCAACTCGCCGACGTGTCGGTGCTGGGTTCGCAGAGCACCGATCGCATCTTCGCCGGGGTCGGCTCCTTGGTGGATGGAGCGGCTGGCGACGACGAACTGTTCAACGTTGACAGCCTGGGAGGTAACCAACTAGTAGGCGGACTCGGCGCCGACCAGCTATTCCTGCAGGCAGCGAACGATCGGGTCATTGGCGGCACGGTATTCATCGATGCGGCTGCCTTTGGCCTTACCCCCTTCACGGCCCTGGTGGACCGGGAACGAGACAGCTTCCTGGTCGATTCATCTGATCCAGGTATTACCGGGTCGCTGGAGATTCTTGACTACGAACCAGGCGTCGACGAGCTGCTAATCGACGGGGTGACCCCCACCGGCGACTGGACTGCGGTGCGCCAGCAGCTGCAGGGTCTGAATGTGACGGTTAACGCCGCACCCCAACTCAGCGACACGCCCGTCGTCATCAGCCTGAAGAGTGGCGTTGAGGTCACCCGGGACCTGAGCGCCTTCGGCCTCGATCTCGATAAAGACACATTGATACTGCTCAAGCTCAGTGGACCCGACTGGATCAGCACGAGCGGCACCGTCCTGAAGGCAACAGTTCCCGCCAACCTCACCGCGGAGCAGCTGGCCAGCACCCCCTTACTGCTGGGATTCAGTGACGGCAAGGCCGTCTCCAGCTTCACGGCGCAACTCACCCTCAATGGGGCCCCCACCGCGCTGAGTCTCGCCAACATCACCCCATCCCTGGACGAGAACACCAGCACCGCCAGCCGCATCAAGGTCGCTGACATCGTCATCGCCGATGACGACCTCGGCTCCAATGTGATCAGCCTCTCCGGCCCAGATGCCGCCAGCTTCGAGGTGGTCGGCACCGCCCTATTCCTCAAGGCCGGCACTGTCCTCAATTTCGAGGCCAAAACCTTCTACGCCGTCAAGGTCCGTGTCGCCGATCCAGCCCTACCTGGCAGCGATCCCCTCACTTCCGACTACTCACTGGCCATCTTGGATGTCAATGAGGCCCCTGGAGTTAAAACCTTTACCACCGTGGTTGACGTCACCCTCCCCAACGGCGATGTCAAACCGATCACAGTCAGCATCAACAACGGCGATCTCGCACCAGGCACCAATCTCTCGGTCATCAGCAACCTCGGCATCAATCCCGCTGGGGTCACCACCTTGGCCGAGCTCGGGGTCACGACCAATAAATCGGGTCTTGATTTCCAGCTCACAGTTGATCAAGGCGCCAGCGCATCCCTCAATGCCCTGCTCGAATTGGTGGCGGCAGACCTCTTGCCCCAGCTCACCAACCCCACCGGTGCAAGGCGGGCCGATCGCAAGCTTCTCTATTACGCCGTCAATCCAACAAACGGAGGCGCCATCTCGCCCCTCACCTACGACCCGATCACCGGCGCGGGCGGACGCTTCTACGACCTCGACAACAACGGCACCGCCGATTTCTTCACCCTCAGCCTGATTGATGGCGGCTACGGCGACAAGGACGGGCGAGTTGACGGCTTCATAGATGATCCCTCCGTCGCCGGTTTCGCCGACCTCACCAGTCTTCGGTTCTCCAACGCCGGCTCCGGCATCGTCACCATCGGCGATCCCACCAATGCCGCACCCGCGGCCGTGAGTCTCCGGGCCACACTCTCCGGCCGCCCCAGTAGCTCCAACCAGATTGGCTACGTAGTGCTCAATGAGTCTGAAGTTGCTAGCTCCGCTGCTCTGCTCACCGATCTCACCTGGCTGCGCGGCCGTTCCCGCACCCTCCTCTCCAGCCTGGAAAACACCGATGTCACCCTCCCCGCTGGCATCTCCTTCGCTCGCGACATCCCGGTGATCAATGGCCAAAGAATCCGCTTCTTTGAAGTGGTAGATGCCACCCTTGAGCAGCTCACCAGCCTTTCAGATAGCCGCTTCCGCTTCCTAAACCCCGGGGAGATCACCAACAGCCAGGTTGCCTTCAGCTCCAGCAGCGGCGTGCGCTTCTCCCTCAACCTGCTACCAAATGATCCAGGCCTCAATGCCCTGATCAGCCAGGCCCAGGGGCTGGCACCGGTTCTCGATCTCAGCGCCTTCACCACTGCCCAGAGCCTCAGCGGCACGGTTGCCATTGGCCGCGAAGCTGATTTCAATTCCGTTGCTGGCTTCTACCGCAGCCTCGATGCCGCAGGCACCGTGCTCGCGGCCGATGCCATCACCCGGCTCAGGCCCGGCGATAACGGCTATGCCGCTGCTGCCTTGCGCACGCCCAACATCGTTGGACAGCTTGGCAATCTCAGCGTTGCCGATAACCAGAGCGCCAGCCGCAGCTTCAGCGGCATCACCGGAGGCACCTTCTTGGCACCCTTCGCCCAAGTGAATGGCAATACCTTCTTTGCATTCGGCGGGGCCAACACCACCGATGGGCTCAGCCACTTCCGATCACTTGGCAACAACCTCTTTGGCCTTGAAGATATGGTCGGCGGTGGCGATAGGGATTTCGACGATATGGTGATTGGATTTAACTTTTCTAGTGTTGTTTGATTTGGGTCAATCTGCTGATCGCTAAGGGCAACCGGGAGTGAATGCCGTACCTGGCAGTGAGGGCCGTACCGCACCGGGCGGTCTGCACCCTGCGCTTGACCAGCTGGCCGCTGCACATTGGCAATGTTCCGGAGAACCTCCGATGCTCACCCTGCGCCAATCTCCCTTTCACCTGCTCCGCAGCGACCTGCTCGAAGCCGATCTGTTCAAGTCCCTCGAGCGCCAAGTCGAAAGCGCCGACATGCAGAAGGCGGATCGGGTGCCCGCCGCCGAGGTGCATGAAACCGACGACGCCTACGTAATCGCCCTGGAGCTGCCCGGTGTCGATAAGAGCTCGATCGATGTCAAAGCAACCGACCGCAGCCTGGTGATCAACGCTGAGCGCCGCCAGGAAAGCCCCGAACGGCCTTCCCCAGTTGCAAAACAGACCTCACTGATCAGCGAGTTCCGCTACGGCACCTG
>CAZKER010000091.1:0-5037 GCA_964551845.1 uncultured Cyanobium sp. | reverse complement strand
CCACCAGCAGGCCGCCGTTGCTGAACAGCCCGCCAATGGTGTGGACCACGCCCTCGACGATTCCGAGCCACAGCACCATCCACCAGCTGGGATTCACTACGTTCACACCAGAACCAATGGTGTTGGTGGGATTAGCTGTGCCCAGCAGCGACACCTGGACCAGGAACTTCTGGGTGACTAGCAGCCAGATGTAGAAGATCGCCACCACGATCATTGGGATCACGCTGAGAGCTTCATTGAGCTTGCCCAGGCCTGCCCCGATCAGGGTGGCGATGGCACCGGCCACGGCTATGACGATTGCCAGCAAGATCCCGGAACCGAGCAGGCGGGCGCTGGCAGGACGGTCCCAGCGGGTGAAGTCGGCGAAGCAGGGCTTGCGGCCCTCCAGGCTCATCCAGGCGCCGCGGGTCAGGCCGACCACGGTCCACAGGGCCACGATCACGTAACCGATAATTCCTACGATCAGGGCTGCCCATGCGCCGGTGGGGTGCACTGCCATCACTTCATCAAAATTGGCCAGACGGGCCCCACCCACGGCCGCCAGGGCGGCGAAAGGCAGCAGGATCAGGGCGGAGAGGGCCTCAAACAGCAGAAAGGCCCAGGGGGCGCGGCAAAAAGCAGCCCAGCCGTCTTCGACGGCCTGGAGCACGTGCAGTCGGCTGTCGCTGGAGGGGGTGAGGGCCATGATCAAGGGCAGATGCGCCGGACAGTAGCGATGAAGACAGCAGTGCGCATCCCAGTTGTGAAGCTTTGACCGAAGCTGCCCCGCTGTTCTGGTGGATTTCCCTCGGCATCCAGGCGTTAGCGATCCCGGGTTCCTTGCTGCCTGTGTTGCCTGGTCTGGCCTTGCTGCCCCTGGGGGCGCTGCTGTGGATCTGGGCGGCTGGCTGGAGTGCCGGCTGGCCGGCGCTGCTGCTGGCGGGAGTGCTGCTGGTGCTCGGCTGGGGCGCCGAGGCCCTGGGGTTGGTGCTTGGCCCAGCCAGGCTGCAGGCCAGCCGTTGGGCGACCTTGGGCGCCGGGCTGGGCTTGCTGGTGGGCCTGCTCGGGCTGCTGCCGGCCCTGCCGGTAGGTGGCCCTCTGCTTGGCCTGCTGTTGGGCCCATTTTTGGGGGCTTGCCTGGCCCAGTGGCTGGCGACCCGGGGTGGCCTGGGCAGGGCGCTGCAGGTGGGGTTGGCGGTGCTGGTGGGAATGCTGGTTAGCCGGTTGGCCCAAGCCCTACTCGGTGTGGTGGGGGTGCTGGGTTTTATTGCGCTGACGCGCTGAGGATGACGCCCTGGCTTGTGCTCTCAGCGCAGTTCTTGCACCGCGGCCTTGACCGTTTCGATGGCCAGGTCGATCTCGGCTTCGCTGGTGCCACGCCCCAGCCCGAAGCGGATCGAGGCGGCCGCCTGCTCACGGCTACGGCCCAGGGCGGCCAGTACGTGGGATGGGGAGCCCTGGCTGCAGGCTGAGCCGCTGCTCACGGCGAGCCGCTGGCGTAGCAGTCGGTGCAGGCGCGTGCCGTTCACCCCCTGCACCCAAACGTTGAGGTTGTGGGCTAAACGGGGTGGCCCGTCTCCAGGCAGCCCGTCTCCAGGCAGCCCGTCGCCGTTGAGTTCGATGCCGCCAAGGGCTTCCAGCCCCGCCCAGAGCTTGCCGCGCAGGGTTCCCAGCCGCAGGGCCCTTGGCACCCGGTCTGCCTCAGCACGCAGCAGCGCTTCGCCTAGCCCCACAACCAGTGGCACCGGCAGGGTGCCGGCCCGGCGGCCGTCCTGCTGGCCGCCCCCGTGCAGTTGGGCAGCGAGCTGGAGCCCCGGGCGTACCAGCAGGGCTCCTACCCCCTTGGGGCCATAAAACTTGTGGCCGCTAAGGCTGAGCAAGTCGATGCCCAGCTCCTCCATGGCAAGGGGGATGTGGCCGGCGGCCTGGGCCGCGTCCACGTGCAACAGCACCCCCCGCCGCCGGCAGAGGGCCGCGATGGCGGCCAGGGGCTGGAGCACGCCGATTTCGTTGTTGGCGGCCATCACGCTCAGCAACAGGACGTCGTCGCTGAGGGCTGCCTCCAGCTCGGCCAGATCCACCAGGCCATCAGCCCGCACCGGCACCAGGGTTACTGGGAATCCGTGACGCCCCAGATAGGCCAGAGGGTCGAGCACGGCCCGGTGTTCGCTAACCAGGCTCACCAGTCGCCGCCGGGGTTTGCCAGCTGCCAGGGCCGCTTCGCAGGCCCCCTTGAGGGCCAGGTTGTTGGCTTCGGTAGCGCCGCTGGTGAAGATCACGGTTTCGGCGCTGCTGCCCAGCACTCGGGCCAGTTGGCCTCGGGCCCGCTCCACGGCGGCGGCAGCTTCCAGGGCCGGGCGATAAAGGCGGTTGGCTGGGTTGGCGCAGTGCTCGCTCCACCAAGGCGCCATCGCCGCCACCACTGCCGGGTCGCAGGGAGTGGTGGCGTGGTGGTCTAGGTAGGCGAGCATGGGGTGCTTGCAGGTTTCCATGTTGCCAACCAGAACGATCTTGCTGGTGGCACTCGCAGCGGTGCTGGCGCCGCCCAGCTGGGCCGAGGGCGGCGGAGTGCGGCCCGAGGATGCCCGGCCGCCGGGACTGCTGCTGCTGCAGGAGCGCCTCGGGCTAGGGGGTAAGCAGGCGATTGGCGTTTATGGGGCCGTGGCCGATGACAAGACTCCCGGTCTGTGGCGCATCAAGCTTTGGGATGAGCAGCCCAACGACGTCAAGGTGCGCAGCGAAACCATCCGCTGCACCCCCCAGGCGCCGATGCGGGTTACCAGCGACGGCCCCAACCTCTACATACGCGAGCTGAACCCGGGCGGAGCGATCACGACCGCCAATCGCATCGATCACCTGGTGTGGTGGGCCACCTGCTTCCCCGAGCAGGCGGGCAAGGATCCAGCTGGCCTGGGGCCACTGGCCCGCCAGCTTGGCTACAGCGGCAGCTTGCGGGAATCCGAGCAGATCGTGCCTGGACGCCCCCGCTGAGCGGCTGCAGACTGGCCGCCATGAACCCAGATCTCACCCCGGCCCAGGAACCTGAAGTGACGCCAGTGCGCTTGCTGCTGGTTGACGATGAGCCCGGACTGCGCACGGCAGTGAAGGCCTATCTGGAGGATGAGGGTTTTGCGGTGACTACCGCCAATGACGGGGAGGAGGGCTGGACCGTTGCCCAGGAGATGCTGCCCGATGTGATCCTCAGCGACGTGATGATGCCGCGCCTGGATGGCTACGGCCTGCTCAAGAAGCTGCGCGCTGATGAGCGGCTCGGCGGCACACCGGTGATCTTCCTCACCGCCAAGGGCATGACGGCTGATCGTGTTTCAGGTTTCCAGGCCGGCTGCGACGACTACATCCCCAAACCCTTCGACCCCGACGAGCTGGTGGCCCGGGTGCACAACGTCGTGCGCCGCCAGGAGCGGCTGCTGGCGGAGGCCGCCCGCTTCGCCGATGCCGACATCGGTCAGCTCTCTAAGCAGATCACCGAGATCCGCTCCCTGTTAGCCACGGGCAGTGCCAAGAAGCCAGCTAGCGCGCCCGGGCATGTGTTCACACCGCGCGAAGCCAGCGTGTTGCAGCTGGTGGCCGAGGGGATGATGAATAAAGAGATCGCCCGGCGTTTGGAAACATCAATCCGTAACGTCGAGAAATACGTCAGCCGGCTATTCATCAAAACCGGCACCGCCAGCCGCACCGAACTGGTGCGCTACGCCCTCGAGCACGGGCTTGTTGACTGAACCAGGCTTGTTGACTGAACCAGCCTGGCTGGCGCCTGCCTTAAACGCCGGTTTTGCCTACAGCGATCGCATCGCCCCCAGGGCCGCCGGCCAGAGCGTCAGCGCTTTTTATGCTGGTTGTTATCGCCATTCGACGCGAACCGATTGGCTACAGCGCCTCGCCGCCGGGGAAATCTGCAGGAACGGCCAGCAGCTCCAGGCCGATGTTGCCCTCGCAGCCGGAGATGAGCTGGTGTGGCATCGGCCCCCCTGGCAGGAGGGGGCCGTGCCGGTGTTGCCCGGCCCCCTGTTCGATAACGGCGACCTGCTGGTGTTCAACAAACCCAGCGGCTTGCCAGTGTTGCCGGCCGGCGGCTTTCTGGAGCACACCTGCCTGGCTCAGCTCGCAGCGGGCTGGCCAGAGGCCCGGCCGCTGCATCGCCTCGGCCGCTTCACCTCCGGCCTGCTGGTGTGTGCCCGCAGCCCCGCCAGCCGTGCCTGGTTTAGTGCCTTGCTGCGGGAGAGCACGGCGCAGCACCGCTGCCAAGAAGGCTCCACAAGTGTGTCCATATCCGTGAGCTGCTGCCGTAAGACCTACCGGGCCCTGCTTCAGCCGCCTGCCCCCGGCTCGCCCTTACTGGCCCTTCAGCCCAGCGACGTGCTTGGCCTCAGCACGCCGATCGGTCGTTGCGCCCACGGGCATCTGGGCACCATCTGGGCCGCGGCTGCTGCTGATTGCCCCATTGCATTGCCAGCGCGAAGTGAGCTGCGCCTGTTGGAGCGGGGCGAGCGGGCCTGGTTGGCGGATGTGACGATCGCCACTGGGCGCCCACACCAGATCCGCATCCATACCGCCGCCGCTGGGGCCCCGCTGCTGGGAGATCCGCTCTACGCCCCGGGTGGCGTGGCCTGCGACCTGGCTCTGCCAGGCGATGGCGGCTACCACCTGCACGCTCACCGGCTGCAGCTGCCCATGCCTGCGGCTGAGGTGCTGGAGCTGGAGGCCCCCCTGCCCGAGGCCCTGCGCGGGGCTGCCGATGGCTGATGTTCAAGCTCCGGGACTGAGCCTGCGCCACTGGCCCGCCTGGCTGGCGCCCAGCGCCGCTGCTGAGCTGCTGGAGCGCCTGCAGGCCGAGGTGCCTTGGAAGCAGGAGGCGATCACGCTCTACGGCCGCCGCCACCTGCTGCCGAGGCTCACTTGCTGGATGGCCGATCCCGGCTGTGGCTACCGCTACAGCGGCCTGGCCAACGCGATCGAGCACTGGTCGCCAGCTGCCGCCGAGCTGCGCGAAGCCCTGCAGGTGCTCACCGGTTGGCGCTTCAACTCCCTGCTGCTCAA
>CAZKER010000090.1:0-19056 GCA_964551845.1 uncultured Cyanobium sp. | reverse complement strand
CAGGAATACCGCTTCCACGCCGATCATCTCCACACCGAGATGATCTTGGCCTAGGGCAACTTGGTCGAATCCCTGGCTGGAAAGCCAGCTGCCAACTGCGCCGGGTGCGGGAGTTTCAAGCGCCGTGGTGCTGCTAGCGCTGTCGCCGGCGTTGTCTTGGATTGCGTCGGGCATGGCAGGCGTAGAGGTGGTGCTCAGACTTCGGCTGGAGCAGGGATGGCCGCAGCTGGCGCGGGCATGGGCAGGGCGCTGGCGGCGGCCAAGGCCTGTCTTTGGGTTTCGGCGGCTAGATATTGGCCGTTCACGATCGGGGCCACCGCTCTCATCTGGTGGGAAACCGTGCAATAGCGGTGCGACTGCTGCAGATTGCCGCGTTCGACCAAGGCTTCGTTACCCACTTTCTTACGCAGTTTGATCACTGCATCAAAAATGGCCTCCGGGCGAGGAGGGCAGCCGGGTAGGTAAAGATCTACGGGAATCAACTTATCCACGCCCCGCACGGCGGTAGTGGAATCGGCAGAAAACATACCGCCTGTAATGGTGCAGGCTCCCATGGCGATCACATATTTAGGTTCGGGCATCTGTTCGTAGAGTCGAACTAAGGCCGGGGCCATTTTCATGGTCACGGTGCCTGCCACGATTAGGAGGTCAGCTTGGCGCGGACTAGAGCGAGGTACGAGGCCGAAGCGGTCGAAATCGAAGCGGGAGCCGATCAGTGCAGCGAATTCGATGAAGCAGCAAGCCGTGCCGTATAGCAGGGGCCAGAGACTCGAAAGGCGCGCCCAATTGTGAATATCATCCAGGGTGGTGAGAATCACATTTTCGGAGAGATCCGATGTGATCGTCGGAGCTCCAACCGGGTTGCAGGTAGCTGCCCGCAGATCCTTGAGGGCTTCAATCGATGGGGTGTTGGTCATGGGTTCAGCTCCACTCGAGAGCGCCTTTGCGCCAGGCATAGGCGAGGGCTACCACCAAAATGGCGATGAAGATCAGGGCCTCGATGAAGGCCAGCAGGCCAAGGCGATGGAAGGCCACGGCCCAGGGGTAGAGGAAGACGGTCTCAACGTCAAAAATGACGAAGACCAAAGCAAACATGTAATAGCGGATATTGAATTGAATCCAGGCGCCGCCAATCGGCTCCATGCCGGATTCGTAGGTGAGCTCGCGCTCGCCCTTGCGGCTTTGGGGCGATAGCAACTTGTTTGCCACTAACGCCAGTATTGGCACCGCCGCCGAAATCAGCAGGAAGCCAACAAAGGCGTCGTAGCCGGAGAGCACGAACATCCGAGCCATGCCAACCTGCCCGGCAGTCTGGCATCCGCTCCCGGGCCCTGGGGCGGCATCGATAAAGTGCCCACACCACCTGAGGCCCAGGGATGAGTTCAGATCAAGCGCCTGGGCCCCTGCCCGAACCCAGTGAGTCCAACGAAGCTGAGCCAGGCAACCAGCCTGCCGAGGCTGTGTCAGTTGTATCAGCGGAGGATCCCGACGCCAACCGATTCGAGTGCCGCAGCTGCGGCTTCGTCTACGACCCGGCTGAGGGGGTGCGCAAGCTGGCAATTGCGCCCGGTACGCCGTTTGCCCAGCTGGATCCGATCGGCTTTCGCTGCCCGGTCTGCCGCAGCCGGGTGGGGGCTTTTAAAGACATTGGCCCCCGCAACAAGCCCAGTGGCTTCGAAGAAAATCTCAGCTTTGGCTTGGGCGTCAACCGGCTCACGCCGGGCCAGAAGAATGTGCTGATCTTCGGAGGCTTTGCTTTGGCTTTTGCCTTCTTCCTCTCCCTTTACTCCCTGCGCTGATGACCGGTCTTCCCTTGCTACGCCAGCTTCAGACCCTGATGCGGCCCCTGCTTCGGCCTCTGATGAGCCTGCTGCTGGTGGCTGGACTCGGCTTTGGCCTCTCCGGTTGTGTCACTACCGGCTTGCCAGTGGCAGCTGCCAGCCCCTGGCAAGCGGTGCCTTTGACCACCAAGGCCAATCCTTTGGATGTGGCCTTTACCGATGACCGCCACGGTTTTCTGGTGGGCAGTAACAGGCTGATCCTGGAAACCAACGACGGCGGTGCCAGCTGGGCTGAGCGGGCCCTCGACCTGCCGGAAGAGGAAAACTTCCGTTTGATAAGTCTTGATTTCCGCGGGGACGAGGGCTGGATTGCCGGACAACCTGGTTTGTTGCTGCACACCACCGATGGCGGCCAAAACTGGAGCCGTCTTTTCCTTGACACCAAGCTGCCTGGTGAGCCCTACCTGATCACGGCCCTTGGCCCCAATCAGGCGGAGCTGGCCACCAATGTGGGGGCGATCTATCAAACCCGTGACGGGGGCACCAATTGGCAAGCCGATGTCGATGACGCCGCAGGGGCCGTGCGGGAGCTGCGGCGCTTTGGCGATGGCCGTTATGTCAGCGTCAGCGGCCTTGGCAATTTCTTTTCCACCTGGAATCCCGGTGATGGCACCTGGCAGCCTCACCAACGGATGAGCAGCCAGCGTCTCCAGTCGATGGGCTTCCAGCCTGATGGCTCGCTATGGATGCTGGCCAGGGGGGCCCAGATCCGCTTCAACCCAGACTCCAGCAACGTTGAGGAGTGGGGCAAGGCGGTGGTGCCGATCACGAATGGTTTTGGCTATCTCGATATGGCTTGGGCCCCTGACGGCTCGATCTGGACCGGTGGTGGCAGCGGCACCTTGCTGGTGTCCAGTGATGGCGGCAAGAGTTGGCAGAAGGATCCGGTGGGTGCCCAGCAGCCCTCCAACTTCACCCGCATCAGCTTCAAATCAGATGGCAAGGGCTTCGTGCTCGGTGAGAGGGGATCTCTGTTGCGTTGGGTGGGCTGATCCGCTATTCCCAGCTGCTGCGGCCGCCAACTTCTGTAACCAAGGGGCCGCTCCGGCCCCGCTCGGCCCCATCACACCCTTAGGATATTTGGGCTGAATGCTTGTCGCTATGGCTGCCGGCTCAACTGGAGAA
Source organism: uncultured Cyanobium sp. (assembly GCA_964551845.1). Classification (GTDB taxonomy): domain Bacteria; phylum Cyanobacteriota; class Cyanobacteriia; order PCC-6307; family Cyanobiaceae; genus Cyanobium_A. The sequence goes on along the minus strand of CAZKER010000090.1, from coordinate 16,090 downwards.
CGCCCGTTCTTCGAGATCATTACGAGCATTCGTTACTGGGTAATCCATGCGGTTACCTTGCCTGCCATCTTCTTGGCCGGCTTCATGTTTGTGTCCACGGGTTTGGCCTATGACGCCTTTGGGACCCCTCGCCCCGACGCCTATTTCCAGGCTCAAGAAAGCAAGGCTCCAGTGGTGAGCCGCCGTTATGAAGGCAAGAGTCAACTTGACCAGCGCTTGCAATAAGTCATGACCCAAGCACCTGTTTCGACCACTCCCCGCAACTATCCGATCTTCACGGTTCGGTGGCTGTCGGTGCATGCCCTTGGCGTTCCCACAGTTTTCTTCTTGGGATGTCTTGCGGCTATGCAATTCGTTCGCCGCTGAGTCGGTAATCGCTAGTTAGCCATGCAACGCACTCCTAATCCCAATAATTTGCCGGTTGAATTAAACCGCACCAGCTTGTTCTTGGGCTTGCTGTTCGTATTTACGATCGGCATCCTTTTCTCAAGCTATTTCTTTAACTGATCCCTCTTCACGTAACCCGGAGAGCTCCTGATGAGCGGCAAGAAGTCCAACCTGCCTGACGGCCGGATTCCAGACCGCCTTCCTGACGGCCGTCCTGCTGTTGCTTGGCGCTCCCGCTGGACCGAGGGGATCCTTCCCCTCTGGCTGGTTGCCACAGCTGGTGGCATGGCTGTAATTTTTGTAGTAGGTCTGTTCTTCTACGGCTCCTACGTGGGAGTTGGATCCGCCTAATCCCGATTCCCAATTTGATTTTTGTTCCCCTGCAGGGTCGCCCTTTGCCGACCTGCAGGGGTTTTTGTTGGATCGGCTGCTGGAATAACTTCTAGAGAGCACCATTGGCCTAGGGCTGGCTGATCGGTTGGTGAAAAAACGAACCCTGCTCAACAACCGACTGCTGGCCACCCTTGCCGGGGTGGCTCTCAATGCCTACGGGGAGTTGTTTGTGCGCACCTCCCGGATCCGCATTCAGGCCCATCCCGATACGTATCGGCTTGTTCAGGAACAGGGGGCCGCAGTGATTTATGCCTTCTGGCATCGCCACGCTTTTTTTGTGCCCCTATTGCGTCGCTTTGATCGGCGCCGGGTGGCGGTGCTGCTCAGCACCCATCGGGATGCCCAGATCGTGGCCGTGGCAGTGCGATTACGTGGCTTTGAAGTAGTGGAGGGCTCCTCCACCCGTGGGGGACTGCAGGCATACCATTTCCTGCGGCGGGCCCTGCAGCACTGCCAGCCCGTCTGCATCACCCCGGATGGGCCCAAGGGCCCAGCTGAATTGGTGAAAAGTGGGGTGATTCACCTTGCACAGCAATCGGGTTGCGCGATTGTGCCGGTGTCCGTGTCCTGCTCCCGCAGCCATCGTCTGCGCTCCTGGGACCGGTCGGTGTTGCCCTTGCCCCTGTCGCGGGTGGTTGTGCAGCTGGGCGCGCCGCTGCGGCCGCCAAGCAGCCTGGACGACAGCCAGGAGCTGCTAGCTCAGGGATTGCGCTATGCGGCCAGCCTGGCTGGTGAGTGCCCGTGAGCCGCGCCCAGGCCTGGTCGCTGCTGGGGCTCTATCGGCTGCTCTCCCTTGGCCTGACGCCGCTCTGGCTGGTGTTGTTGCTGGTCCGCCTGGCCCAAGCCAAGGAGGACCCTCGCCGGCTGGGGGAGCGACTGGGTTGGCCCAGCCGTCGCCGTCCAGCTGGGCCGCTGCTGTGGTTTCACGCTGCCAGTGTGGGCGAACTCAACAGCCTTCTGCCTGTGTTGCGGGCCCTGGGCAAGGGGGCTGGAGCGCCAGTGTTGCTGGTGACCACGGTGACGCGCACCTCCGGCGCCCTGGCCAGCCGGGTGTTGCCGCCGGGAGTGATTCATCAGTACGTACCGATAGACCATTGGCTGGCCCTGTTGCCCTTTCGTTGCTATTGGCGGCCTCGCTTGGGGGTATTGGCTGAGGCGGAGCTCTGGCCCGAGCTGGTGCAGGCGATGCCCCATTTACATTTGATCAATGCCCGCATGAGCCAACGCTCCTATCTGCGGCATCGGCGCCTACCTATCTATGCCGGCTGGTTGCTAGCGCGGGTGGAGGTATGCCTGGCCCAGTCCCAGGCCGACGCCGAGCGCTTTCGGCGCCTGGGGGCCCGCGATGTGCGCGCCCTGGGCTCCACCAAGCTCGATGCCGATCCGCCGCCGGTCAATAGCGTTCACCTAGAGCTGCTGCAGCAAGTGTTTGCCGGTAGGCCGGTGCTGCTGCTTGCCAGCAGCCATGCCGGCGAGGAGAGGCAATGGCTTGAAGCTTGGGTGGAAAAGAAGCTGGCGCAGTGCCTATTTGGATTACTGGTGGCACCGCGCCATCCCCAGCGGGCTCAAGAGGTGCTCGCCTTGGCCCGGGAGCTGGGCCTGTCGGCGGCGCTCTGGAGTGACCTGCTTGGCGGGGTCTTGGCTCCCCACCCCGATGTGCTGGTGGCCGATGTAATTGGCGAGATGGGCACTTTGATCAGTGCAGCGGCGGTAGTGGTGATGGGTGGCAGTTTTTATCCGCAGGGTCGGGCTCACGGTGGTCAGAACCCCCTGGAGCCCGTGGCCCTGGGGCGTCCAGTGCTCTGCGGCCCAGATATGGCCAACTTTTCTGACCTGCTGGAGCCGTTGCTGGTGGCTGGCTGCCTGCAGCAGTGTGCCGATGTGGGAGCAACCCTGGCGGCTGCCCTGCTCTTGCTGGTGCAGCCATTACCGCGGGGGCATGGGGAGCGGCTGCGCTTGCGCGGCCCCTCCCAGCTGCTGGCTTCACTGCTGCTGAAGCAGTGCCGCTGATTCGATGCCTTTGATTCGATGCCATTAACTACGCCGCGTTTTTGGTATCAGCGCCGCCGCTCCTGGCAGGCCTGGCTGTTGTGGCCCCTAGCCTGGCTTTATGGCAGAGCCGTGACCCTGCACCGGCGCAGTACCCGCCGCTGGCGTTGTCCGGTGCCTGTGCTCTCGATCGGCAACCTCACCTTGGGGGGCACGGGCAAGACGCCCCTAGGGATTGCCCTGGCCAAGGGCCTTGGTGAACGGGGCTGGCGGGTGGCGGTGCTGTTGCGGGGCTACGGAACCCGCAGCAGCCACTCGTGCCCGGTTACTGCTGCTAGCTCCTGCTCAGAGGTGGGGGATGAGGCCATGGAGTACGCCCAAAGCCTCGGGGAGGGTGTGGCGTGGGTGGGTTCGAACCGCTGCCAGAGCGCGGCGTTGGCGGTGGCCGCCGGTGCCACTTTGATCTTGCTGGACGATGGGCTGCAGCACTGGCGTTTGGCCCGGGATTTAGACCTGTCCCTGCTGGATCGCCACCACGAGCTGGGCAACCGTTTGGTGTTTCCGGCGGGACCGCTAAGGGAGCCCTTAGACCAATTGGCTCGGGCAGATGGGTTGGTGTTCACTGGTGCGGCGCCTGTTGGCCAGATGCCGCCTATCCCCGCGGGTTGGCCGAGTCATAAGCCCCGGTTTGCTGTGCGTTTCTGTTTGGAGCCGCCGCCCCAGCTCCAGCAACAGCGACTGGTGGCCTTCTGCGGCATTGGCCTGCCAGAGAAATTCTTTTCAGCTCTGCGCTCATGCGGGCTCGAGCTGGTGGCGACGGAATCCTTCCCGGATCATCACGTTTATGCTGACTCAGACTTGCAGTTCTTATTGGATTTGGCCCACGCCAATGGTGCATGTCTGGTCACCACCGTGAAGGACGGGCAACGCTTGCCCCACCGGTTTCGCGAAGTGGTGAGCTTGGTGCCGTTAAGGGTAGTGCCCGCTACTTTGACCCCCTTGCTGAATTGGCTCGACCAGCGTCTTGTTGCCCTAGCCGGTGCCCAGTTCCATGGCTGAGCTGGGTCAGCGGCGGATTTTGTTTGTGGCAGGTGAGGCGTCTGGAGATCTCCATGGCGGCTATCTGGTGCGGGAGCTGCAGCGCCAGCTGCCGGGGGTGGAGATAGCTGGGGTGGGCGGCGACCAACTGCGCGCCTGCGGCATCGACATTCTTGCCGACGTGCGAGTGCTTTCTGCGGTTGGCTTGGTAGAGATCGTAAGTAGTCTTCGCCGCCACCATCGTGTGATGGAGTTGTTGAAGCATCAGATGGACAATCATCGCCCGGATGTGGTGGTGCTGGTTGACTATCCCGGCTTCAATATGTTTGTGGCCAAGGAGGCTAAGAAGCGCGGCATTCCTGTGTTTTTCTACATTGCGCCGCAGGTTTGGGCCTGGGGACAGGGACGGGCCAAAAAGATGGAGCGGTTAATTGAGCGCCTGGCAGTAATTTTCCCGTTTGAGGAGCCCATTTTTAATGCCCATGGCCGCGACTTTGCCCGTTATGTGGGCCACCCACTGGTGGATGAGCTGCAGGTCAGTTGCACCCGGGAGCAGACTCGGCTACGCCATGGTCTGTCCTTAGACCAGCCCTTGCTTGTGTTGATGCCTGGTAGTCGCCGGGCTGAGGTGAAGATGCTATTGCCCGCCATGCTGAAAGCTGCCAACCAGCTCAAACGCGATGGCTGGCAGGTTGTCTTGCTAAAGGCGCCCACTATCGATCGCTCCTATTTGGAGGAGGCGATTGGTGGAGAGGCGCTGCCGGTTCCCCTGGTTGATGGCGATGCTTACAACCTGCTGCATGCCGCGGACGCTGGCGTGATCGCCTCGGGCACTGCCACGCTCGAGGCGGCCTTGCTGGGTTGTCCCCATGTGATTCTTTATCGTTTCTCCTGGCTGACTTACTTGATTGCCAGGCTTGTAATTGGCCGGCGCTCTATGGGTCTGCCCAATGTTATCTTAGGACGCCAGTTGTTTCCTGAGTTGGTCCAGAAGGATGTGACAGCCGACAAAATTGTAAGATCCCTGCGGCGCCTCAATGATAACCGGGTCTTGTTTAATCAAGCCGTGCAGGAGTTGCAGGCAACGATGGGCCCCCCTGGCGCATCCAGGCGAGCGGCCGATGAATTAGTAGGTTTGCTTAAATGAGCGCGCAAGTTTATCGAAGACTGGCCCTTTATGGGCGCCGTCATTTGTGGCCAGGGTTTTCCCTAGCCCTATTCTTTAATTTCCTGTATGGCGCCTCTACTGGTTTCGTACCATTAGTAATTCGCTACCTTTTTGACGATATTTTGCCTTCGAGTGATCGAAGTCGCCTGTACTTAGCGCCTGCAGTTATACTTGTAGTGATAGTGCTTAGGGCGGTATCCCAATATTTGGGATCCTATCTAACCGAAACTGTTGGTCAGTCAATCACTGCAGACCTGCGTCATGAACTTGCTGAGCGAATCTTAGATTTGCCTCAGTCCTATGTGGATCGCAATTCCTCCACAGTGTTGGTGTCTCGAGTGCTCACTGACGTGTCGCTGGTCAAGACCGGAATTGTCGATGGCTTTTCGTCTATATTTAAAGATTCTCTGACTTTATTAGTATTAGTTTGCGTCGCTTTTTACCAAGATTGGCTGCTTTCATTAATCGCTTTCATTCTTTTCCCCTTGGCAATTTTGCCGATTCTTAATTCTTCAAAAAAAGTTAGGCGCCATTCTAGCAAAGGGCAACTCAGCTTGGCAAAGTTGGCTTCATTTCTTCAGGAGTCGGTAATCGGCTTGCGGGTTGTCAAGATATTCGGAATGCAGGCCTATGAGTTGTCGAGGTTTGATCAGGAGAATCAATCAGTTTTAAGGGCTGCTCTAAAGACGACGCGGGCGAAACTGGCTAATCAGCCATTGATGGAGGTAATAGGTGCTATTGGCTTCAGTGCGGTTTTAGTCTATGGCGGCGAAAATGTAATTGCAGGCACTCGGACTACGGGTAATTTCTTTGCTTTTCTGACCTCGCTTTATCTTTGCTATGCGCCCTTTAAGGGAATTGCAAGATCTAATTCTACTTTGCAGCAAGGTGTTTCTGCTGCCAGTGATTTATTTAATATTATCGATACCCAGCCAGAGCCTCCCGAGGCTTCTAACCCCAAGGCTTTAAGCAGCGTATCTGAAGGCCTTAGGGCCAGCCATGTCTGTTTTGCTTATGATGACGAACCCGTAATTGAAGATTTAAGCCTTGAGCTCTCCTGTGGGAGCACTGTTGCTTTGGTGGGGTCTAGTGGAGGCGGCAAGAGCACCATAATTGATTTGTTTTGCCGCTTTTATGATCCAAGCTCTGGCGTGATCTCGATTGATTCTATTGATATCCGTGAACTATCTCTCGCCTCGCTAAGGTCCTTGATCTCAGTTGTAGACCAAAATACATTTTTGTTTAACGATACCGTCGCCAATAATATTGCCTATGGATTAATGTCCGCTTCGTCTCGTCAAATTGAGGCTGCTGCGCGGGCTGCTAATGCTCACGATTTCATCAGTCAGCTACCTGATGGATACGCCACGATTATTGGTGAGAATGGCACGATGCTCTCTGGCGGCCAGCGTCAGAGAATTGCTATAGCGCGCGCGCTGATCAAGGACGCTCCGCTGCTGTTTTTGGATGAGGCCACCTCTGCTCTCGATTCCGCTTCCGAGCAGGTGGTGCAAGAAGCGCTGGATCGTCTGATGGCCGATCGCACCACTTTGGTGGTCGCCCATCGGCTTTCCACTGTGGTGAATGCCGACTGCATATGTGTGATTGCCGGCGGCCGAGTAGTTGAGTCGGGGAACCACGCCACCTTGCTGGCTCGCGGCGGCCATTACGCCGACCTATTTTCGAAACAATTCGCAAACGCTGACGCGAGTATTCCTGGATGACAATTGCCGCATCTCAGTCCACGGGTTTTGAGCCCGCTTACGAGCGCCACGACTGGTCCAGTGCCTTTCGCAACGTTGGTGTTGAACTAAGCGATGTGCCCTTAGTGCCGGTGCGCGGCACGATCCCAGCTGAGCTCAAGGGCACCTTGTATCGCAACGGGCCAGGTCGGCTCGAGCGGGGTGGTCAGTGGGTCCATCATCCATTCGATGGTGACGGCATGATTAGTGCCTTCCGGTTTGAAGCAGGCCAGGCCTTGCTCACCAATCGATTTGTGCGCACCGAGGGCTGGCTGGCTGAGGAGCAGGCCGGTCGTTTCGTCTATCGGGGGGTGTTTGGCACCCAGAAGCCCGGGGGGGCGCTTGCTAACGCTTTTGATTTACGTCTTAAAAATATTGCCAATACCCATGTGGTGCAGCTGGGCGACCAGCTGCTGGCGCTCTGGGAAGCAGCCGAGCCCCACGCCCTTGATCCCCTGACCCTCGAAACCAGGGGGCTCTCGCGGCTTGAGGGCCTGCTCAAGCCGGGTGAAGCCTTCAGCGCCCACCCCCGCTTCGATCCTGGTCACCACGGCGAGTCGCGCCTGGTCACCTTCGGAGTCAAGGCCGGTCCCACCAGCACCATTCGCTTGATGGAATTTGCCACCGCAGACCAGCCAGATGGTGTGCGCGCAGGCGATCTGGTGGCCGATAGCCGCCACAGCTTCAAGGGATTTGCTTTCCTGCACGATTTCGCGATCACACCAAGCTGGGCCGTGTTTCTGCAGAACGCGGTGGCTTTCAACCCCCTGCCGTTTGTGCTCGGTCAAAAGGGGGCGGCCCAATGCCTAGCGTCCAAGCCCGGCGAGGCTGGTCAGTTCTGGCTGGTGCCTCGCCAGCCTGGGCACCACGCTGGCGCCCGTCCGCTGCAGCTGCCTGCTCCTGAAGGCTTTGTGTTTCATCACCTCAATGCCTTTGAGGATCCAGCGACTGGTGAGGTGGTGGTGGATTCGATCTATTACGACGATTTCCCTTCGATTGGCCCCGAGGTTGATTACCGCGAAATCGACTTTGACTCCATACCTGAGGGGCAGTTGCGCCGTTGCCGGATTGATCCCAGCAGCGGCTCGGTGAGGAGCGAGTGGCTGGAGCAGCGCTGCTGTGAGTTTGCCATGGTCAATCCGGCAAAGCAGGGATTAGACGCGCGCTTCGCCTGGATGGCGGTAGCGCAGCGGGAACGGGGTAATGATCCGCTCCAAGCGATTGAGAAGCTCGATTTGCAGACCGGCGAGCGTTTGGTGTGGAGTGCGGCCCCCCGCGGTTTTGTCACCGAACCGGTAATGGTTCCCTTCCCAACTGATCGCTCCCCAGAAGACAGTTCAGCCGAAGACACCTTTGCCGAAGATACCTTTGCCGAAGACAGTGGCTGGGTGCTGGTGCCGGTTTGGAATGGGGCTCGCTGCGCCACAGATCTGGTGATCCTCAACGCTGCCGACATGACAGAGCAAGCCGTGCTCGAGCTTCCCCTGGCCATTCCTTATGGCCTGCATGGCAGTTGGGCTGCGGCCTCCTGATCAGCCGTCCAGTAGAGACCGCAGCTGCGGCTCCAGCTGGACAAAAGCTTTGCCTCGATGGCCGATCCGCCCCTTGAGTCCCTTGTCCATTTCGGCGTAGGTGAGACCCGTAGATGGCACAAAGAACACGGGGTCGTAGCCGAAGCCTCCGCTGCCGCGGGGCTTCGGCAGAATCAGGCCGGCGCAGATGCCCTCCACCTCCAGCCGCACGCTGCCGCTTGGATCGGCTACCGCTAGGGCGGCGGTGAACTCGGCGCTGCGGTCCTGGGCGCCCTCCAATTCCTGCAGCAGCCGGGAGATACGGGATGGGTCGCTGCTCGCGTAGCGGGCTGAGTGCACGCCCGGAGCGCCGCCTAGTGCCCGCACGCTCAGCCCTGAGTCGTCGGCCAGGGCCCAGCAGCCGGTGGCGCTGGCTACGGCCACCGCCTTGAGGCGCGCGTTCTCGGCAAAGGTGCTGCCGGTTTCTTCCACATCCAAGCCATCGGGCTGTGACTCGATTGCCAGGTTCAGTCCGGCGAGCAGATGCTGGAACTCATTTACCTTGCCGGCATTGCCGCTGGCGATCACCAGCTTGATGATGGGGGAGGTGCGTATTGCTTCTGAAGGCATGGCGTCAGACCGATTCCGCCAGCTTGCGGGCCCAGCGCAGCACCTCATGAACTCGTGCTTCACTCGGGGCCTCGCAATACAGCCGCAGTAGCGGCTCGGTGCCCGAGAAGCGCAGCATCAGCCAGTGGCTGGGGCCGAGCCGCAGCTTCACCCCATCAGTGCGCAGCACCTCCAGCACGGTGCTGCCGGCTACTTCGCTGGGCGGCGCTTCCGCCAGCATCGCCTCGAGGCGCCCGCGGGCTGCCATGTCGGGCAGGCGCAGGTCGAGTCGGTCGTAGGCGGCGGCACCGCCGCAGCGCTGCTGCAGGACGTCGATTCGCTCACCTAGGGGTACGCCGCCCTGCACCAGCGCTTCGATCAGCAGCAGGGCCGCGAAGGGGGCATCCCGCTCCGGTAGGTGCATGCCGAAACCCACGCCTCCCGATTCCTCGCCGCCCACCAGCACTTCACCGCTCAGCATTTCGGCGGCGATGTACTTAAAACCCACGGGTTTTTCCAGAACCTGGCGGTCCAGGCCTTCTGCCACAAGCTGCATTAGGTCGGAGCCGCTTACGGTTTTGATCACGCAACCGGGCAGCTGGCGGGCCCCGGCCAGGTGGTCGATGAAAAGGGGCATCAGCAGCTGAGTGCTGCAAAAGCGGCCCCGCTCATCTACGGCGGCGATGCGGTCGCCGTCGCCGTCAAACACGATGCCCATGGCGGGCCGGCCCGCTGCTGTGCTGGCGGTCACGGCGGCGATCAATTCCTGGAGGTAGGGGGCCAGCGGTTCGGGTGGGTTGCCGCCAAACAGGGGGTCCCTGTTTGCCCGAATTTCGCGGATGGCACCACTGGAGCTGGCTTGCTCGCCCAGCAGGGCCGGCAACACGCCGGCGGCAGAGCCGTGCATCGGATCAACGATCACCGTGAGCCCCAGGCGCTCCAGGCCTTCTGCAAGCGCTGCAGTGTTCACCTTGGCCTGCAGGCCCGCCAAGTAGGTGCCAAGAGCATCGAAGCGTTGGGGTTGGCCCGGGATCGGCACGGTGATGCCACCAGCTTCCAGGCGGGTTTCAACCCGGCGGGTGAAGTCGCCCTCCACTGAGCCGCCGAACGGACCTTTGATCTTCAAGCCGAGCCATTCCGGCGGGTTGTGGCTGGCGGTAATCACCAGGGCTCCTAGGGCTTGGCGCTGCACCACTGCCCAGCTGCTGGCGGGGGTGGGGGTGGCTGTGGCCGAAAGCAGGGGCTCCAGGCCGCAACCCCGGACGGCGCTGCAGATCGCCTCAGCCAGTTCGGGCGCCAAAAAGCGGCGGTCGTAGCCGATCACCACCTCGCGGCTGTTCAGGCCCTCGGGAGCTGAGTGGGCCAGCTCCCGGGCCGCGGCGGCCGCCACTGGCAGCAGTCGATCCAGGGTGATGTCCACGCCGATGATGCCGCGCCAGCCATCGGTGCCGAAGGCGATCGGGCTGGCCTCCAGGGGGAGGGGGGCTGAGGCCATGGGGGGTGGGCATGCCGAGCTGGGTCAATTCTGCTGTGCCGGCGGCGCTCCAGCCCTAGCGTCGGGATCTGTGGACGCCAGCATTGATTTCCCGGCCCCAAATTGAACGTTCAGGAACAGAGCCGGCCATCACGGACCGACTACTGCGCAGTTGGCTGCGCTGTCGGCGCCGCGCCTGGCTGGATCGGTTTGGGGTGGCCAGCGAGCGGCAGTGGAATGCCCATCGGGCCCTGGCCTTGAGCGACCAACTGCGCAGCTTTCAGACCCTGCTGCCCAAGCGGCCTGGCCATGGCGAAGCGGCCTGCGCCGCCGGGTCCTCCGGGGTGGTGGGTTTACGGCTGCGGGGGGTTGGTCCCCAGGGAATGCGTCTGGAATCCCATCCATCCCTACTGGAGCGCATCGCCGGCCAAAGCCGTTGGGGCGCCTTTGCCTACCGACCGGTGTTGGCTCGCCAGGGGCGTCGGCTAACCCGAGAAGCCAGGGTGGTGCTGGCGCTCTGGGGGCGTCTGTTGGCCGAGCACCAGCAGGCTCCAGTGCCCCATGGTCTGGTGGTGGCCGGCGAAGGTAGGTTCCTGCAGCGGGAGCGCCTTGCCTTAACTAGCGGTCTGCAGCACCAGCTTGATGAGAGCCTGCAGCGCCTGGCGGCTGACCTGGCCCAGTCCACGCCCCCGCCACTGGTGAGCGATCGCAAGAAGTGCACGCTGTGCAGCTGGCGAGGTGCTTGCGATCGGGAGGCCGCCGCGATGGGGCACCTCAGCGAGGTCAGTGGCATCGGCGGCAAGCGCCGCGAGATGTTGCTCGAGCAGGGGGTCACAAGTCTGCCGGACTTAGCTGCCCGCGACCCGGAACTGTTGGCCGAGGCCCTTGCCGCCTATGGAGAGCAGCATCGTGAGATTGCCGCTGAGTTGGTGGCCCAGGCCAGGGTGCAGGCCTCTGGCCTGCCGCAACGCCTGGGGCATGGGCCGGTCTTGCCCGAGCTGGCCGCGGCCTCCGGCGTGCTGCTCTACGACATTGAATCCGATCCCGATGCCCGCGATGATTTCTTGCACGGCTTCGTGGTGTTGCAGAGCGACGGAGCCGGGGGCTGGCTAGAGCAAGCCGCCCGCTACCAGCCCCTGCTAGCCCTGCATGAGCACGGCGAGCAGCGTCTATGGCAGCGACTGCAGCGTTTGCTTGCTCGCTATCCCGATTGGCCGGTGCTGCACTACGGCGAAACCGAGGTGATTGGCCTGGTGCGCTTGGCCCAGCGCCAGGGGGCCAGTGACGCCGAGGTGGCGCGGCTACGGGGGCGGATGCTGGATGTGCACGCCCGGCTGCGGAGACACTGGCGCCTGCCAGTGAGCAGCTACGGGCTCAAGGCGGTGGCTAGCTGGCTTGGCTTTGCCTGGAGCCAGAAGGGGGTAGATGGAGCCCGCTGCTTGCTCTGGTGGCGCCAGTGGCGTCAGTGGCACCGCGAAGACGGCAGCCGGGGCCGGGCTAGTCGTCACACGTTGCAGAGGATTTTTCTCTACAACCGCGATGACAGCCTGGCCACTTGGGCTGTGGTGCGTTGGCTTCTGGCTCAGGATTGACGCTTCAGGGTTGACGCCCGGCTCCGACCGGTGGATCCACATAGGCCGGGGTGCGAGAGAGCTCCAGCAGCGGACCTTGGGGGGCGGGACCGGCGCGCAGCGAGGTTTGCTGAAGGGACTGGCGGCGCACTAGGGCCAGGCCAACCCAGAGGTCATCGTCCAGGGCCAGGCTGGAGGTGATCAGGCCTGCCCGGTTGCTGCTGCTCTTCTCGCCTGCGCCATCCTTCGCGCTGTACAAGACCGTGCCTGGAGCCACAGGGCCCTCGGTTCCGCGCCAGAACCAGCGCCGCAGCTGTTGTTTAACGCCGTCGTAGGTGGCGAGTTTGGCCAGGGTTTCCTGGCCCACGTAGCAGCCCTTGCTGAGGCTCACCCGATCGGCCAGCCCGATTTCGAAGGGGTTGGTGTCGTCGTTGATCTCGCCTGGTGTCGCCGGAACCCCCTGCTGGATGCGCCAACGCTGCTGTTCCCGGGCCGGCAGGGGTGCTCGATCGGCGAGCCAGGCGGGTAGCTCTTGGTTGGCCAACAGGACCAACTGGCGGCCCAGTAACCAGCCGCTGCTGTCCTCCAGCGAAATCCAGCTCCCCTCAGGGCCCTGGGGCAGGGCGTCGCAGTCATCCCCCAGCGGTGTGATCCAACGCACCGGTGTTACCGGGCCCAGTTGCACCCGATCGGCGGGGAACAGCACCCGGTCGAGGGCCTGCCAAAGGGCTGTGCCATCACCGCCGCTCAGCAGCAGCCAGGCCCCATCCCCATCTAAAAGCACCTCGGCGAGGGTCCGAAGGCGACCGGTGGCGGTGGTGCAACAGGTGGGTATCCAGCTGCCGGCCGGCTGGCCTTCGATTGCGGCGCTGGTTTGGCCGTGCAGAAACCTGCCCGTATCGGGGCCATCCAGGCGGATCAGGCAGCCGGCCTGCTCGCTCCGGCACGGGCCGTTGGGCTGCCAGCCCCAGGGATTGGTGCTCATGAGCTGGCCAGGGCGGTGGCGGTGGCAGCCACCTCCTCCAGCAGAAAGAGGCTGCGCAGTTCGAGTCCGGCTGCTGTCATCGCCGCTAGGCCCCCCTCCTGGCGATCAACGATCGTCACCACCCGATGCACCCCGTAGCCGGCCTCTCGCAGCTGCTGCACGGCCTTCAGGGAAGAGCCGCCCGTGGTGACTACGTCTTCGAGCACGGTGATGGTGCTTCCCGGCTCCGGCAGCGGCCCCTCCAGCCAGGCGCCGGTGCCATGTCCCTTGGCTTCCTTGCGCACAATCAGCGCATTGAGCTCGCGACCCTCCAAGGCAGCCCGCATTGCTACTGCGCTCACCAGGGGATCGGCGCCAAGGGTCAGGCCGGCCACCGCCCGGGCTTCCGCTTCCACCTGCTCCAGCAGCAGGGCGCCGAGCAGGGCTAAGCCGGTGCCGCTGAGGCTGACTGGTTTGCAGTTCACGTAGTGGTGGCTGGTGCGCCCGGAGGCCAGGGTGAAGCTGCCGTGGCGGTAGGCCTGGGTGGCGATCAGGGGTAGCAGGGCCAGTCGCATCTCTGCGGAGGTGGCCCCGAACGACGCGGCAGCCGGGGAAACGGTCGACAAGATCTGGTGCAATCGGGATTGGTTGACTAGTTTGCGACCAACACGACAGGAGCAGTTGCTGGGCTGATGGGATCCATGTTCAATGGCGCCAACCATGGATGCGTTATTGCCGGTTCGTTGGCCGGAGTTTTGATGGCGGCACCGGTCTTGGCGGGCCCGGTGGTGTGCGGCACCACTCTGGAGGCCCCCACTGTTCGCGGCCAGATGGGAACCGACGCTGCGGCCGGACCGGTTGAAGTCACGCGCTGCGGCGTCGTGCAGACCACGCCGCAGCTGATGGAGCGACGCTTTTACAGCTACACCGCTCCCTTTGCCCGCGGCGTCAGCCTCACAAATCAAATCACCGATCTGTTCGGTATCGCCATGGGCGGAGGTGATGGCACCAGGGTGATGGGCTTTGGCTTCCCTGATCAAACGATCATCTGGGACGGCACGGCGGTGCAGAACACTTACCAGGTGTTGCTTCAGCAGCAGAGCGATCCCATGCCCTGGCGCACGGGCGATGTTTCCAACGGTTATTCCGGGAGCCTGGGCTCTGGTGGAGCAGTCACCCAGAGCAGCTATCGCGCTCCGGTTCGGGGGCTCTGGTAGCTCTGGTAAAGCGGGGGTCTAGCAATCTGGTGAATGCAGCGAACTCATAATTCGCCTTAGCCGAGTTCGATCCTCGGGACCCCCATTTTGATTGGTTCAATCAATTCCAGCGGCCTGATTGCCCTGCTGCCCCTATCGTCAGATTATTGATGGCTCCCCTGGCAGGGGCTTCCCGTGATCCAAGTCCTGGCGCTGGCCGTTCTGCTGGCCCTGCTGGCTTTTTTTGCCGCTGGGGAATTCGCCCTGATCCGCCTGCGGCCGAGCCGGGTGCAGCAACTGCTGGAGGCTGGTGAGCCCGGTGCCCAGGCCGTTGCCAAGTTGCAACACCGGCTCCGCAGGGTGTTGGTGGCTACCCAGTTGGGTACGGCACTCGCTTTAGTGGCTCTGGGCTGGGCTGGCCGAGGCTTAGCTGAACAGCTGGCTGTGGCCCTGGCAGCACGAAGTGGTGCTGGCGCCATTCCCCAGGGTTGGCTGGATGCCGGCGTTTTTTTGGTGCTGGTGTTGCTCGCCACCGTGTTGGGAGGCTTGCTGCCCAAGGCCTGGGTGTTGCATCGGCCCGAAAGCTCGGCTTTGCGATTGGCTCCGTTGCTGGCTGCGGTGAGTCGCAACCTGGCGCCATTGCTTTCATTGATTGAGCGTTGCAGCGGGGTGCTGCTGCGCCTGCTGGGTTTGCCCCGCAACTGGGATGAGCTGGTGCCGGCCTTGTCAGCCGGCGAGCTGGAAACCCTTATCGAGACGGGCAACGTTACCGGTCTGATGCCCGATGAACGCAGCATCCTTGAGGGGGTCTTTTCGCTGCGGGACACCCTGGTGCGGGAGGTGATGGTGCCCCGATCCGGCATGGTCACCCTGCCGCTGGAGGTGAGTTTTGCCGAGTTGATGCGGGAGGTCCACGACACTGCCCACGCCCGCTTTCCGGTGATCGGCAGCTCTCTCGACGATGTGCGCGGCCTGCTGGACCTGCGGCGTCTTGCCGATCCCATTGCCCGGGGCTTGCTGAGCGCCGACACTCCCCTGGCTCCCTACATAACCCCTGTGGCGCTCGTCCAGGAGAGCACTTCCCTGGCCGAGCTCCTGCCGCTGATTCGTAGTGGGCAGCCCCTGCTGGTGGTAGTAGACGAGCACGGCGGTACGGAGGGTCTGGTCACCGTCGCCGACCTCACTAGCGAGATCGTTGGGGAAGAAGAAGATTCCCTGGAGGCAGCCCAGGACCTACAGCAACTTGGTGAGGGCTGCTGGTCGGTGGCAGGAGACCTGGAAATCTTCGAACTCAACCGGCAACTAGCCCTGCAGTTACCTGAGGCGGAAGGGCACCACACCTTGGCCGGATTCCTGCTCGAGCGGCTTCAGCACATCCCCTCGGCGGGTGAGGGGTTGCGCTGGAAGGGCCACCAATTTCGGGTGCTGGTTATGGATGGCCCGCGCATCGAGCGGGTCCAGATCGAGCGTCCAGTCGTGGAACCGGTGCGGCCTGAGGGCGGTTGATCAACGGCTAAGGCCCCTGGACCCCCGATAATGCCCCCAGTCGGGAAGCCCTGCCTTGAACCCTGTGCGCGTGGGTGTCATCGGCATCGGCAACATGGGCTGGCACCACGCCAGGGTGCTGAGCCTGATTAAGGATGCCGAACTGGTGGGGGTGGCTGATCCGGACGGGGGCCGCGGACAACTGGCCACCGAGCAGTTCGGTTGCCGTTGGTTCCCCTCCTACGAAACGATGTTGCCGGAGGTGGACGCGGTTTGCATAGCCGTGCCAACCCTGTTGCACCACCGCGTCGGCCTGGCCTGCCTGAAGGCCGGGGTGCATGTGCTGATCGAGAAGCCGATCGCCGCCAGTCAGGAGGAGGCGGCTGAGTTGATCCATGCTGCAGAGCAGGCCGGTCGCCTGCTGCAGGTGGGCCATATCGAGCGCTTTAATCCCGCCTTCCGGGAGTTGGTAAAGGTGGTGGCGAATGAGGAGGTGGTGGTGCTTGAAGCCCGCCGCCATAGCCCCAACCCAGACCGCGTTCCTGATCTTCGCGCTGATCACC
>CAZKER010000089.1:0-8970 GCA_964551845.1 uncultured Cyanobium sp. | reverse complement strand
TGAGAACGAGAGAGGTGTGTTCCAGAGGAACGGGTATGGAAGGCGGGAATCCGCTTAAGCAACACTTTCAAAAGAAAGAGAAGCCTGAGCGCAAGCAGCCAGACGGAATCCCGTCGAGCGCAACTGTAACGGAAGGTTGCGCAAAGTGTGAGAGGCCCTACCCAAGAGGGTCATGAGGGCTTCCGGCGCAGCGCAGATGGGCGGCAATCCGTAGCCAGCTGCCCGGCCCACTGCTAAGAGATGGCTAGCTAAGGATGCGTCTCCGGCATGGCCCTGCCTTCCCAATTTCAAGCCCTGCCACTGCGCGCCGCCCTAGCAATGTTGGCCGCAGCCTCCCTGCTCTCTGCGGGCTGTCAGCGCCAACCATCAGCCGAGCTGCAACGGCTGCAGCAGCGCCAGGAACAGTTGGAGGTAAAAATCCAACAATTGGAGCAAAAGCTCAATTCGGTGGCTCCTGGGAACGGCGCCGACCCGGCCGGCAAGCCTCCGGCTGGTGCCATCAAATCCTTGACCTACCGCAGCGGCACAGAAGACGACCGCCTACGCATTTATTGGGCTGATGGCAGCACCAGCGACCTGCCCTGCACCAAGGAGCAGGCCACTCTGGTGTGCGGGTGAGCCACCTTGACAGTGCCTTTGGCGCTGAGTTCAGCTGGGAGGTACATCGGTCACAAACCCATGGGTTCCCCCCTTGCTGCAGCAGCGGCGTTGTTCAATCCGCGAATGCTGGCGGGGAGCTTGCTGGTTGCTAGTTGTCTGGGAGCCAGCAGCCTGCCACTGCTGACGCCCGAGACGGCTTGGGCGCAGGCCGACGCTTCCGTTTCCTTCAGCGCTGTGCGGGCCCTCAACCTGGCACGTAGCACCGCAGTGAAGAACAACGGCGGTTTAGGGCTTTACCGCCCAGACAAGTGCATGTTCGAGACGGCCAGCGCCGGCAATAGATGCCTGATCAGCTCAACCAGTGACGGCTTTTTATTCCGCTTCCTTGGTGGCTCCCCTGGTTGGCAGCAACTCAACCTGGCGCCTTCGGTTGAAACCGAAATCCGCATTTCCAGCGACGGCCGCACGGTGCTTGGCATCGACTACAACGGCACACCCCGTTGAGCCAACTGGGAGGCAATGTCAGTTAAAGCCAGCAACCAGTCAGGTGGAACCGGCCAGCATTCCCGGTGGGTAAGGCTCAGAGCAATGCCCTTTTCGCCGTAGGCGGCCTCATTTACAAAGACGGGCCAGACGGACTCCTCCGCCAAATTCGGCGGCAGGACCAGGCCAATTTCCTTGCCGCAAGGATCGATAAACACCGGATCCCCCAGTCGCAAGGGACGCCAATCACGATGCTGCAACTCAGGATGCAGGCAGGCGGCGGGTGAGCCGTCCGGGTGGCGGGGCAGATCCAGGCTGCCCAGATGACGATGCACCACTAGCTCAGCGGGCAGTCTCAAGCGGGCTCGCTGAGCTGCCGCCAGCACCGCAAGGGCCGCCTCGACGCCGAGCTGGCTCTGGCGGCAGATCGGAGCCTGGATCACCCCCTGGGGCACCGGACCCACCTCGATCACCAAGCCGCAGGGCCAGCTCTCCACCAGAAAGCCCGTCTGGGAGGCATCAGCTTCGTGCAAATAAATAGGAAGACCCAGCACCCCCTGCATACCCGCCGCCAGGGCCAGATCGGCCGGTCGGCGGCCATAGAGCACCAGAGAGTTACCCATGGCGCTGGTGGTGCTGTGCAGGTCGATCACCACCAGGGAAGGAGATGCTGCGTCAGCACCATGGCAAGAGAGCAGCTGGCGGGCGCGCTGCAGTTCGACCTCGTTTCGGGAGGAATCCGCCAGCAGCTCAGGGGCAAAGCAGCGGTTCAAATCCCGCTCTAAATAGCGCTGATTGGCTTTGTAGGCAGCTGGGTTACCCAGCACCAACTCCACATCCAGGCCTTGGCGCTGCAGGGCCTCGGGCCGGCGGCGCCAGTGCTCCAGCAGCCAGGGAGCGTTGCGTTCATTGCCGTGGGTGCCAGCGACCACCAGCACCTGGGCCGGCTTGACGATTGGGCTCATCAACAAAGGGTGGAGGCCGGAGGTGGATTTCGGTACCAGCCTGACGCAGATTCATAGCTCTGCCGCCACCGCAACCATGGCCCCCCCTGCTCCCTTGGTGCGCACGGCCCGCGCGATCTGGCACTGGCAATGGCAACAGTTGATGGGCGGCCTGGGACCGGCTGATGCCGAGGGCAACTACCGCCGTCCCAGCGCAGCCTTCGCGACGCTGCCGCCCCTGCCCAGCGACGCCGACGCGGCTGATGGCCACGTATTGATTGTGGGGCGCAGTTGCCCCTGGGCCCACCGGGCCTGGTTGGTGTGGAGCCTGCGGCAACTGGGCTGCAGCATCAGCCTGGTGGTGGTGGATCCCGATCCAGCCGAGGGGCGCTGGCGGTTTGCCGAGCCCTTCGAGGGTTGCGGCAGCCTGATCGAGCTTTACCAGCAATCCGGCGCCGATCCGGGACAGCGAGCCACGGTGCCGGCGCTCTATTCACGCAGTGAGCGGCGGATCCTGGTTTCGGAGAGCGCCCGGCTGATCGAGCTGCTCAACCGCTGGCCCGCGCCAGGCGGTCCCGATCTAGAGCCGAATGACCAGCAGGAAGCCTCAGAAAAATGGCGCACGCGGCTGCAGGGAGAAGTCAACGACGGGGTGTACCGCTGCGGTTTCGCCCGAACCCAGGCGGCCTACGACCGGGCCGAGGCGGCGCTGTTTACGGCGCTAATTGACGCCAATGCGGTCTTGGAGCGATCGCCCTGGCTGAGCGGGGCCCAGCTGAGCCTGGCTGATGTGGGACTTTTCCCCACCCTGATACGGCTGGAGCTGGTTTATGCGCCCCTGTTTGGCTGCAGCCGCCTACCCCTTTGGCAGCTACCGGCCCTATGGGACTGGCGCCGGCGTTTCTACAGCCTGCCCGGCGTGGCCGAGACCTGCTGGCCGGAGGCCTGGCGCAGCGATTACTTCGGCGCCCTCTTTCCCCTACATCCCTCGGGAATCATCCCGTCCGGGCCGCCACTCGCCACACTGGTGCAAGGCCGACCAGGACAGGAAAGCAGCGAGACCCAACCATGACTGATCCCATATTTGAAGGGGTGTACGGCACGTACACGATTGACGCCACCGACCGGCGGGAGGTGCTCGGCTACCGCCTTGCACTCACTGCGGTTGCCATTGGCCAGGCGGGTCTGTTGTTGCAGTGGCGGCAGCTGGGAGCCGACCAGCTCTGGCCCTGGATGCTGCTGATGGCTGCGGGTCTGGGACTAGCCCTGCGCTGGATTCACATTTACTTAGTTCCCTTACACCGGGCCCTGCAGCTGTTTTGGCTACTGGGTTGTCTTGGGGGCCTGGCATTGGCGATCCGCAGCGGCCCCGGCGCCATGCTGCCGGCCCTGGCCAGCCAGCCCCTCTGGATCCTGGCCATTGGCCCCTTCTTCGCTGCCTTGGCTGGGGTGGGCTTCAAGGAATTTTTCTGCTTCAGGCGGCCGGAAGCGATCGGCGTGACCCTGCTGCTGCCTATTGCCCTGCTCGGCCACCTCAGCGGCTTGCTGCCAGGAGCGATCACCACAGCTCTGCTGGCCCTAGAAAGCGGACTTTTGCTGGTGCTGTGCTTGCGCAAGTTCCCAATGCCCGCCGCGGCAGACGTGGGCGACAAGAGCGTGTTTGCTTACCTAAAGGGCCTGGCTGGCTCTGCTGAGGGGGCTGCGCTTTGAGCTTGATCAGCCTGGTGGAGGCCGGCAAGGACTTCGGCATCCGCACCCTGTTTGAGGGCCTCACCCTGCACATCGGCGAGCGCGAGCGGCTGGGGCTGATCGGTCCGAATGGCGCCGGCAAGAGCACCCTGCTGAAGGTGCTCGCTGGCAATGAGCCCCTCGGCAGCGGCCAGCGCCGCTGTGCCCCCCGCACCCGGGTGGTGCTGGTCGACCAGGAGCCCGAGCTAGACCCTGAGCACACCGTGCTGGAGCAGGTGTTTGCCGGTAGCGGCGAGAAGATGGCTTTGCTGCGGCAGCACACCGCCCTGAGTCAGGCCGTCGCTGATGGCCCCAACAACACGGTCGCCCTGGCCCAGCTGAGCGACCTGCACGGCCGCATGGACCAGCTCAACGCCTGGGGGCTGGAGCAGCAGTGCCGCGAGGTGCTGGAGCGGCTAGGTATCGCCGACATCGACCGCAAAGTGGGCGACCTCTCTGGTGGCTACCGCAAGCGGGTCGCCTTGGCCGCTGCCCTGGTGGCCGAGCCCGACGTGCTGCTGCTGGATGAACCCACCAACCACCTCGACGCCAACGGGGTGGAATGGCTGCAGAGCTATCTCGACCGCTTCTCCGGCGCCCTGGTGTTGGTGACCCACGACCGCTACGTGCTCGATCGGGTCACCCGCCGGATCGTGGAGGTGGATCGGGGCCTGGCCCGCAGCTACGCCGGCAACTACGCCACCTATCTCACCCATAAGGCCGAGGAGGAGGCATCAGAGGCGGCATCAGCGGTCAAGTTCAAGGGCACGCTGAGGCGGGAATTGGCCTGGCTCAGGCAGGGGCCCAAGGCCCGCAGCACTAAGCAGAAAGCCCGCATCCAGCGAATTGAGGCGATGCGGGAGGCACCCTTGCGGCAGAGCCGCGGCCAGGTGAGCCTGGCCACCACCAGCCGGCGGCTGGGCAAGCGGGCTATCACCGCCGAGGAGCTTGGGGTAAGTGCTGGCGAAGGGCCCGAGGCCAAAGCACTGCTGCGAGCCTTCAGCTACGACTTCAGCCCGGAAGACCGGGTCGGCATCATTGGCCCTAACGGGGTGGGGAAGTCGAGCCTGCTGGAAGTGATCGCCGGCCGGCGTCAGCCCAGCAGCGGCAGCCTGGAGCTGGGCTCCACCGTGAAGCTCGCCTACTTCGATCAGCACAGCGACGTGCTGCTCAAGCCCGACCAGAAGGTGCTGGAAGTGGTTCAGGCCGCTGCCAGCCGGGTGGCAGTGGACGGCGAAGAGCTGAGCGCCTCCCAGTTGCTGGAGCGCTTCCTGTTTCCACCAGCCCAACAGCACCAACCGGTGGCCAAGCTCTCCGGCGGCGAGCGGCGGCGGCTCCACCTCTGCCGGCTGCTGATCGAGGCCCCCAACGTGCTGCTGCTCGACGAGCCCACCAACGACCTGGATGTACAAACCCTGAGCGTGCTCGAAGACTTCCTGGAAGACTTCCGCGGCTGCGTGGTGGTGGTCTCCCACGACCGCTACTTCCTCGATCGCACCGTGGATCGACTGTTCTGCTTTGAGAACGGCGAGCTGCAGCGCTTCGAGGGCAACTACAGCGCCTATCTAGAGGCAAGCTCCGCCCGCCAGGCCGCACCCAGGAGCCCCAAGAACCCTTCCCCCGCAACGCCCCAGCCCAGTAAGACCCAGCCCAGTAAGACCCAGGCTCGGCGGCGGAGCTTCAAGGAGGGCCGGGAGCTGACCGAACTGGAGGCCAACCTGCCGGCCTGGGAGCAGCAGCGCCGTGACCTGGAGCTAGCCCTAGCCAGCTCAGGCAGCGACTACACCGCCCTCGAGGGCCTCACCCAGGAACTCGCCGCGTTAACTGAGCGCATCCACTCCGGCGAGGAGCGCTGGCTCGAACTCAGCGAGTTGGCGGGATGAGTAGGCGGCAACGGAGGAAGCAGTAGCCGGGCGAACATTGTTGCCAATCCAACACATAGTCAAAGCTCAGATCCCCGCGCCATTGGCACTGCTCTCGGAGGTAGCCATGCTCCTCCGGAGCGTCGATCCAAGCAAGGCGTCCGTTCTCATCGATGAAGTGATGACCTCGCCCGGCTTCATGGGTGCCATCAGGATTCCTCCGTCATGCACTTTTGCTGCTGGGCAAGTCAAGGCAGATCATGAGCAGGACACGAGAAAGCGAAATGTCGTGGGGCGCCCGTATGGTGAGTGGTGACGAGTTCCGGTCTTCTGAGGCCGGTATCCGAATGAACAGCATCGACGAGCACATCCAGAAGGACCAGAGCGAGATCGAGGCCGCCAAGGCCGCCGGCGACCTCGGCAAGGTTCGCCACTTGGAGGAGGAGCTTCAGGGTCTCAAGGAGTTCAAAGATCACCATCCCGAGGACAGCCACGACCCAACCCCTCTCGAAGTGTTCTGTGACTTGAACCCTTCGGCCCCTGAGTGCCGCGTCTACGACGACTGATTGCCTACAGCTGAACAATGCCGAGCTGCTGCCACACCGCGGCTAGCAGCTGCGGCAGATTTTTTGAAGCTGCTGCTGAAATTGCCAGAACGGGCAGGCCACCACGAGCCCCTACCTGTTGGCTCACCTTCTCGAGCACCTCTTCGAGGCTAGCGGAATCGAGCAATTCGATCTTGTTGAGCACCACCAGACGAGGCCGCTGGTCGAGCCCATGGCCGTAGGCCGTGAGCTCCCCCTCCACAACGTTCAGATCAGCGAGCACATCCTCAGCGCTGGAATCGATCAAGTGGATCAGCAGCCGGGTGCGCTCGATATGGCGTAGGAAGTCGTGCCCCAGCCCAGCCCCTTGGGCC
Source organism: uncultured Cyanobium sp. (assembly GCA_964551845.1). Classification (GTDB taxonomy): domain Bacteria; phylum Cyanobacteriota; class Cyanobacteriia; order PCC-6307; family Cyanobiaceae; genus Cyanobium_A. The sequence goes on along the minus strand of CAZKER010000089.1, from coordinate 2,434 downwards.
GCACCAGCAATCAAACCTGGGATATCGGCGAATACCGTGCCGTCGCCACTGGGACGGCGCACCACCCCCAGGTTGGGCACCAGGGTGGTGAAGGGGTAGTCGGCGATCTTGGGACGGGCTGCCGAAAGCACTGAAATCAAGGTGCTCTTGCCGGCGTTGGGCAAGCCGATGATTCCCACTTCGGCCAGCAGCTTCAGTTCAAGCTGCAGCAGCCACTCCTCTCCCTCCCTGCCCTCGGTGAACTTCTCTGGGGCCCGGTTGCGGTTGCTGAGGTAATGGGCATTGCCCAGGCCGCCGCGGCCGCCAAAGGCCACAAGCAGCTCCTCACCTGCAGCGGTGAGATCGCCCAGCAAGATTGAGGTGCGGGCGTCGCGCACCACCGTGCCGCAGGGCACCTTGATCACCAGTTGGTTGCCGCTGGCACCGGTGCAGCGATTGGGGCCGCCCCGGCGACCATCCACCGCCAAAAACTGCCGCTTGTACTTGAAATCCAGCAGGGTCTGGAGGTTGGCGTCGGCCACCAGCAGCACATCGGCACCACGACCTCCGTCCCCACCGGAGGGGCCCCCTGCCGGCACGTATTTTTCGCGGCGAAAAGCCACGATTCCGTCGCCGCCCCGGCCGGCTTTGACCGCAATGCGGGCTTGATCGATGAATTGCATTGGTACAAACCTAGGATCGCGCCGTCTGAAGACCCGTCTTGGCAGAGGTTCGCTTCCAGCAGGTCAGCAAGACCTACCCACCCCGGCGGGGCGGTGATCCGGTGCAGGTACTGCGCCAGCTGGATCTAGAGATTCAGGACGGCGAATTTCTTGTGTTGGTTGGGCCATCAGGTTGCGGCAAAAGCACCCTGCTGCGCCTGTTGGCTGGCCTGGAACAGCCCAGCCAGGGCGAGATCTACGTGGGCAATCGGCCGGTGAGTGCGCTGCGCCCGGCCCAACGGGACGTGGCCATGGTGTTTCAGAGCTATGCGCTCTATCCCCATCTCACTGTGGCCGGCAACATCGGCTTCGGCCTGCGCCGCAGCCGCAACCGCACGGCCCTTGAGCAACTTCAAGACAGCCTGCACCTGGCCACCAGGCGGCTGCCAGGGCCCTTGCGGCTGCGCTCACGGCGGGAGGAGCGCATCGCCCAGCGCATCGCCGAGGTAGCAGAAACCCTGGAGCTCAACCACCTACTCGATCGGCTGCCAAAAGAGCTTTCCGGTGGCCAAAAACAGCGGGTTGCCTTGGGACGGGCCATCGCCCGGGCACCGGCGGTGTTTTTGATGGATGAGCCGCTCAGCAACCTCGACGCCAAGCTACGCACCGGCACCCGCACCCAGCTCGTTGAGCTGCAGCGGCGTCTGGGCACCACCACCCTCTACGTCACCCACGACCAGGTGGAGGCCATGACCATGGGCCACCGCATCGCCGTGCTCAATGCCGGCCGGCTGCAGCAGCTCGGCACTCCTATGCAGCTCTACCAGTGGCCCGCCAATCTGTTTGTGGCCCAGTTCATCGGCAGCCCGCCCATGAATCTGCTGCCGGTGACGGCGATCGGCGCGGGGCAAGTGCAGTTGGGCAGCCGCAAGCTGGCGGTTGAGGGTCCCCTGGCGGAGGTGCTGGCGGCGCGGGCCGGGCAGGAGCTCACCGGCGGGCTGCGGCCCGAGCACTTCCAGCTAGCTCCCTCCACCAACCGCAACCTGCGGGCCGAGGTGAGCCATGGCGAAGCCCTGGGCAACGAACAACTGCTCACCTGCCGACTGGAAGAGGGTGGTCACCTGGTGCAGGTGCGGGTCAGCCCTGAGAAAATTCTGCCGCCGGGGACCAGCCTGCACCTGGATGTTGATCCCCGCGGCTGGCGCCTATTCGACGCCAACGGCGACGCCCTGCCCCTGCCCCCTGAACCCGCCAGCCTGGAGCCGACCCTTCCCTATTTCACATAGATCACGCTGCAGCCGGCACCACCATCGCCCTGCTCGGCCTCTCCCACCCGCTCCACGTAGGGCACCGTTTCCAACCAGGCCCGCAGGCCGCGCTTGAGCTTGCCGGTGCCGATGCCGTGGATCACCCATACAGGACCATTGGCGGCGCGCAGCCGCTCCTCCACCGCGGCCTCGGCCTCATGAACCCGCAGGCCACGCACGTCGACGGTGTTGCGCTCGGAGCGCACATCCGGGCCACGCCCCCCCAGCCCCCGCTGACCCTGCACCTGCACCCGCACCTCAGGGGGTGAGGGTTTTTCGCCGTGCAGCCCCTCTATGCCGGCCAGCTCCAGAGTCAGCCGCATCAACCCACAGCGCACTGTGAGCTCTCGGCCGTCATCGGCGACGGAAAGCACCTCACCGGCCTTGCCCAGCGACAACACCCGCACCCGATCGCCAATGGCAGGCATCCAGCCCCGGTGCTCGCGCCGCTCCGGCGCAGGGCGATGCTGCTGCTCAAGCGATTTC
>CAZKER010000088.1:0-1827 GCA_964551845.1 uncultured Cyanobium sp. | reverse complement strand
TGGAACTCACCATGCCACTGGTGCCCTCCGCTGCTTAAGTCAAGATTCAGGGTTCCATTGAGCATGGTTTTTCACCCTCTAAGCCGGGGCAACACTCGTCTTCGGCGTTGTGGGGAGGCCTTTTTTATCCCTACCTGCTCTACTTGCTCTGAATGACTGTCCTGGTGACCGGGGCTGCCGGGTTTATTGGCTATCACCTCAGCCGCCGATTGCTGGAGCAGGGAACCCCGGTGCTGGGTTTCGATAACGTCAATCCCTACTACGACCCTGCCCTTAAGCGGGCGCGCATCGCTCAGCTGGAGACCACCGCAGCCACTAGCGGCACCCCCTTTCAGCTGCTCGAAGCCGATCTGGAAGACCAGGCTGCGGTTGAGGCGGCCTTCGCTGAGCACAAGCCCCAGAAGGTGGTGAACCTGGCGGCCCAGGCGGGAGTGCGCTATTCGATTGAGAACCCAGCGGCTTACATCCAGAGCAATCTGGTGGGCTTTGGGCACATCCTCGAGGGATGCCGCCACCACGGCGTGGAGCACCTGGTGTATGCCTCCAGCAGCTCCGTGTATGGCGGCAACACCAACCTGCCCTTTTCCGAGCACCAGGGCGTGGACCACCCGGTGAGTCTCTATGCGGCCAGCAAGAAGGCCAATGAGCTGATGGCCCACACCTATAGCCATCTCTACGGCCTGCCGGCCACGGGCCTGCGGTTTTTCACGGTGTATGGGCCTTGGGGGCGGCCGGATATGGCGCTGTTTCTGTTCACCAAGGCGATGCTGGCTGGGGAGCCGATTCAGGTGTTTAACAACGGTGCGATGGTGCGCGATTTCACCTATGTAGGCGACATCATCGAAAGCCTGGTGCGCCTGCTAGGCAAGCCGGCCGCTCCCGATCCAGCTTTTGACCCCGCCAACCCCGATCCAGCAACCAGCTGGGCTCCGCACCGGCTGTTCAACATCGGCAACTCCAACCCCACCCCGCTGATGGCCTACATCGAGGCTCTGGAGGAGGCGCTGGGCATCACAGCCACTAAGGAGTTTCTGCCGATGCAGCCCGGCGATGTGCCCGCCACCGCTGCCGACACCTCAGCCCTGGAGGCGTGGACCGGCTTTCGTCCCAACACCCCGGTGCAGGAGGGCGTGGCGCGGTTTGTGGCCTGGTACCGGGAGTTTTACGGGGTCTGAGCTGCCCGCTGAATTGCCTCTACGCGCCACCTACTCCTTTGCCCCCGGTCTGCGCCGGGGGCTTTTTTTATGACCAGAACTATTCACCCCGTCACCACCTCCGCTGCCTCCCAGGCAGCCCGGAGCCAAGACTCGGCTCACTCGCCGCCGGCGCCTTTGCCATCGCTTGCCACCTGCACGGTGGCGGTGATCGGGCTTGGCTATGTGGGCCTGCCGCTGGCAGTGGTCTTCGCCACGCCTGGGGCCTGCGTGCGCACGGGCGCCCCTTTGAAGCGCCGGGTGATCGGTTTCGATATCAATTGCCAGCGGCTCGAGGAGCTGCGCAGCGGCCATGACCGCACCCATGAAACCAGCGCCGAGGCGCTGCAGGCGGCTGAGCTGCTCGAGTTCAGCAGCTCAGCCGACCAGCTGGCGGCGGCCGATGTGTTCGTGGTCACGGTGCCGACGCCGATCGACAGCGCCAAGCAGCCCGATCTCACCCCCCTGGAGAAGGCGAGCGCCACGGTGGGCCGAGCGCTCAAAGCTCGCGCCGGCCATGTTTCCACCACCCCGCTGGTGATCTACGAGAGCACGGTGTATCCGGGTGCAACAGAAGAGGTGTGCGTGCCAATTCTGGAGCGTGAGTCAGGCCTGCGCTTCAACGCAGATTTCT
>CAZKER010000087.1:0-11990 GCA_964551845.1 uncultured Cyanobium sp. | reverse complement strand
CCGCTGGCCCGCCTGCCCGAACTCACCAAGGACGACCTCTACCGTCTCGGTTTCGTCTGCCTCGATGCCCAGTCCACCACCCGCAAGATGGTGGATCAGCTGCTGCTGCGCTCCAAGCTCGACGTCGGCCGCCTCAAGATCGAGATGGAGCTCAATTCCTTTGAGGCGATCAAAAACGCCGTCCAGTCGGGGCTTGGGGCTGCTTTCCTGCCCGTGGTGTCGATTGAACGGGAGCTCTCGGCTGGCAGCCTGCACCGCCCCCAGGTGGCCGACCTGCTGGTACGCCGCCAGCTCAAGCTGATCACCCATCCCGCCCGCTACTGCTCCCGGGCAGCAGATGCCTTCCGCAAGGAGGTGCTGCCTGTATTTGCCAGTCCCGATAGCCCCCTGCGTCGCCCCCTGCAGCAGCAGGAGGCTGTCACTCAGAACTGATCAGCTTCGGGGGTCACGCCCACCGTGTCATCAGCTACGCCTTTGGTCAGGAATTTGTTCTGGCTGGTGTCGGTTTGGTAGACGCAGCGCACGATCGGCTTGTCTTTCACTGAGCCGATGTAGGCGAAGGTGTTCATGCGCTGTTTGCACTGGCGCATCTGTTCGTTTGTCACCGCTCCTTCTTTTTGCAACACGCTCCAGTTCTCCCGCCGGATCACGCAGCCGGCCTTGAGCTCCGGCTGGGTCACAAAGCTGGAGCTGGGGTTCATGGTTGTGTAGAGCTCAACGTCCATCACGAAGGCACTGGCTCCCCACTGGCGACAGAACTCCGGATCGGGCACCGCCATGTCGAGCTGCTGGCTGCTGGCGATGTTGCCCTGGTCGCCCTGGGTCGTGCTGGAGATAGCGGTGCCGATGCCAATGCCCACCACCAGCACCCCAGCCAGGATTGCCAGGGTGCCAACGTTGAACTGAAAGGGTCCGGTGCCGCCAGGCCCGGTGCCACCGGAACCCCCCTTGCCGCCGCCACCCGCCGGCCGCCTGGGCTCTCCCCGCCGTCCGCCGCGCTCGTAGGCATCTTCGGCATACCGCCCTTCGGGGAAGCGCCCTTCTTCTGGGCGCTCACTGGCGTAGCGATCTGAGTTGTAGCGAGAGCGGCTCACAGGTTTTCAGTGCTGCGGGGCAGGCCCATGGAGTAGTTGAGCACCCGAGCATCAGGGTTGTAGCGGAGCTCGCCGGCTTGGAGCAGCTGACGAATCAGCCCTTCCAGCTCCGAACCGATGTGGCGCAGGTTGTATTCGGTGAGATCGGCGCCGGCCTGGGCCGCCACCAGCTCGCGGAAGTGGTCTTGCACCTTGGCCAGTACCGCGGCGTCCCAGAGGAATTCGTTGTCGGGATCCACATCCATAGTGAGCTGGCTGGGATCGGCAATCAGGTTGCCGTCCTCCACCCTGGCGGTGAACAGCCGCACGTGACGGGTGGTGGACTTCAGCAAGGTCTCGGCAGGGCGTGAGTCAGCAGGGCGAGGGTCGGCCATTGGGAGGGATTGCGAGCACCCGGTGGACCAACTCTAGAAACCCCCCAAGCCGCGGGGGTCAGGCGCCCCCCTTAAGGTTGCATCTGGATTTTGAAAGTGGGTATGCGGGTCGTCATTGCCGGAGCAGGGCTCGCCGGGCTGTCGTGCGCCAAATACCTTTGCGATGCCGGACACACGCCGGTGGTAGTGGAAGCTCGCGACGTGCTGGGCGGCAAGGTGGCGGCCTGGCAGGACGAAGACGGCGACTGGTACGAGACCGGGCTGCACATCTTTTTCGGCGCTTATCGCAACATGCGCCAGCTGATCAAGGAGCTGGACATCGAAGACCGTCTGCAGTGGAAGAGCCACTCGATGATCTTCAACCAGATGGAGACGCCGGGCACTTACAGCCGCTTCGACTTCCCCGACATCCCCGCTCCATTCAATGGTTTGGCGGCCATTCTCAGCAACAATGACCTGCTCACCTGGCCAGAGAAGATTGCCTTCGGCATGGGATTGGTGCCAGCGATTCTGCGGGGCCAGCAGTATGTAGAAGAATGCGATAAGTATTCCTGGACCGAGTGGCTGCGGCTCCACAACATCCCCGAGCGAGTCAATGACGAGGTGTTCATCGCCATGGCCAAGGCGTTGAACTTCATCGATCCCGATGAAATTTCCAGCACGGTGGTGCTCACCGCCCTAAACCGCTTCTTGCAGGAGGGGGATGGTTCAAAGATGGCCTTCCTCGATGGCAACCCACCCCAGCGGTTGTGCCAGCCGATCGTCGATTACATCGAGGCCCATGGGGGGGAAGTTCATCTCAATGCCCCCTTGCGCCAGATCGAGCTCAATGACGATGGCACGGTGAAGGCTTTCCAGATTGGCGGCATCAAGGGCCAGGAGCCCCGCACTCTCACGGCCGACGCCTATGTCAGCGCCATGCCGGTGGACCCCTTCAAGCTGCTGCTGCCCGAAGCCTGGAAAGAAATCCCCTATTTCAAGAAACTGGATGGCCTCAATGGCGTACCGGTGATCAATATCCACCTGTGGTTTGACCGTAAGCTCACCGATATCGACCATCTGTTGTTCAGCCGTAGCCCACTGCTGAGCGTCTATGCAGACATGAGCAACACCTGCAAAGAATACGAGGATCCGAAGCGCTCGATGCTTGAGCTGGTCTTTGCTCCTGCCAAAGACTGGATTGGTCGCCCCGATGACGATATTGTTGCGGCCACGATGGAGGAGCTTAAGCGCCTTTTCCCGATGCACTTCACTGGCGACGACCAAGCCACGCTGCGCAAGTCGATCGTGGTCAAAACACCGCTCTCTGTCTACAAAACGGTGCCTGGCTGCCAGCAGTTGCGGCCTGATCAGGCCTCGCCTATTCCTAACTTCTTCCTGGCCGGTTGCTACACCATGCAGCGCTACCTGGCCTCAATGGAGGGAGCTGTGCTTAGCGGTAAGCAGTGTGCCCAGGCGATTAGCCGGTGAACGGTCAGCACAGAGAGAATGAGTTCAACCCTAGATTGATCGAGAGGCGTATCCAGCGCAACACTCTTGCCTGGTTTCTCCTTGTTGCGATGATGCTGATCGGGGCTGGAAGCTATAGCTTTGTCCGTCTACGTAGCGCTATTGAGAGTGATGTAGAAGAGCGAGTTCGCAATGTGGCTGATGGCCTCCTTGTGAATCTTCGCATTACCGACTCTACTTATCGCCTTTTGGTAACTGCTGCGATCAATATGTTGCAGGATAAATCTTTGGAAATTGGCGAGCCTCGTCTTTTGCAAGGCGATGGATATGCCATCACTTTGCCAGGTGGCCAGCGGGTTCCCCGGCTTCTCTTCGGTGATGAGGTTGTTGCAGAGAGATCGTCTATTGTTGAACAAGTTACGCGTCGTGCTGGCGGTACCGCCACAGTATTTGTTCGTCAAGGCGATAACTTCGTTCGACTCATTACCAGCGTCAAGGATGCAAGCGGTCGGGTTGCTGTGGGAACGCGTCTTGACCCCAAGGGTGTTGCTTATAAACAGCTCATCGAAGGTCGATCTTATGTTGGCCCTGCGGAAGTACTTGGCAGGCCCTTTTACGCTTCGTATAAGCCAATATTTTCCGGTGACGGTGTTTTGATAGGCGCCTGGTATGCCGGATATCCGATTGAGACAGTTGAAGACATGTCGCAAGCTGTTAGTAAAACGCGTATTCTTTCTAATGGATTTGTTGTTCTTGTTGATCGCGGTGGAAGGCCCCGTTTCCAGACTCAAGGTGTGGAAGCTTCGGCTATTAAAGCTGTGCTTTCTCGCTATGACTACTCGGGTCCCGAAATTCAGCATCAGCAAGGGGGGTATGAAGTCAGGCGTAGGGCGTTTTGGCCCTGGAATTTTAATATTTTAACTGTAAAATATCGCCCCGACATTGATCGGTTAGCGCTCCAGTTGGCCTGGGGAATTTTAGGTCTTTTGGCATTCATGATTTTGGCTGTTTTGGCCCTTTCATGGATATATGCTCAAAAACTGTCGAAAGCTTTGATCGCCGGAGAAGTAGCCCGCAGACAAGCAGAGTCTGAGCACTTGGCGGCGGCCTCGGCCCGGGATGAAGCCCAGCAGGCCAACCGCAGCAAGAGCGCCTTCCTGGCCAACATGAGCCATGAGTTGCGTACGCCCATGAATGCAATTATCGGCTACAGCGAGATGTTGATTGAAGAGGCGGATGAGCTTGAGGCGGACGATTTTGTGCCTGATTTGCAAAAGATTCTGGCCGCCGGAAAGCACTTGCTCGGCCTAATCAATGATGTTCTTGATCTTTCTAAGATCGAAGCAGGCAAAGCCACCCTTTATTTGGAGGATTTTGCGGTTGCTTCGGTTGTCCAAGATGTAATTGCCACCATAAAGCCTCTGATCGCCAAAAATGACAATCAGCTTGATCTCAGTCTTCAGGAGGGGCTTGGTGATATGCGCGCTGATGTTACAAAAGTGCGCCAATGTCTACTCAACCTGCTCAGTAACGCTGCCAAATTCACGGAACGAGGAACCATTACGTTGCGAGTCACGGCTCCGGCCTCTGGTGAGGAGATTGTCTTTGCGGTTTCCGATACCGGCATTGGCATGACCCCTGAGCAGCTGGGAAGGGTGTTCGAGAGTTTCAGTCAAGCCGATGACAGCACCACCCGCAAATACGGAGGCACGGGGCTGGGTTTGTCCATCAGCCGCCAATTCAGTCATTTGATGGGTGGAGATATCACGGTGCTAAGCAGCATCGGCGAGGGCAGCACTTTCACCCTGTCCTTACCTCGCCGGGTGAGCGATGCTGATGCGCCTATTCAGGTCTCCCCGGCCAGCTCCGGGGCCCGTCGGTCTACCGGTGGTCTGCTACCTCCGGTGGCCCCGCGAGCCACGGTTTTGGTTATTGACGATGATCCATCTGTGCGCGACCTGGCGGGGCGCTCGCTAGTGCTTGAAGGGTATGCGGTGCATACGGCGGCCAGCGGCGAAGAGGGGCTGGCCCTAGCCCGGCAATGGCGGCCAGATGTGATCACCCTCGACGTGATGATGCCCGGCCTGGATGGCTGGAGCGTGCTTCAGCAGCTAAAGGCCGACCCGGAGCTCGCCTCCATTCCGGTGGTGATGATGTCGATGCTCGATGCCGACGATCTGGCTCACACCATGGGTGCGGCAGCTAGCGTCAGTAAACCTGTGGCGGCCGGGCAACTTAATGCCCTCTTGGCCCAGATCGTGGCTTCCTATCCGAGTGACGCCTCCCGCCTGCTCGTGGTGGAGGACGAACCCGCCAATGCCGATCTGTTGCGCCGAATGCTGGAGAAGCAGGGTTGGCAGGTTGAGCATGCCACCAATGGACTGGAGGCGTTGTCCATCGTGGCCCAGCGCAGGCCGCGCTTGATCCTTCTTGATTTGATGATGCCGGAAATGGATGGCATCGCCTTTCTGGAGCAGCTGCGCCGCAATCCGTTGGCGGACAATATCCCTGTGCTGGTGGTTACGGCCAAAACCCTGAGCGCTGAAGAGCTGGCCCAGTTGCATGGTCGAGTCAGTGAGGTGATGACCAAGGGCACCTTCACCGCCGTCTCCTTGGCTGAGCAGATCAATGCGATCCTGGGGCCAAGGACATGAGACAACGGCAATAGCGATGGTTCGGGTTCTGCTTGTCGAAGACAACGAGATGAACCGCGACATGCTGTCGCGGCGCCTTAGCCGCAAGGGGTTTGAGGTGTCGGTGGCACTCGATGGGGCCGCGGCTCTCGAGGCGGCGGCTGCCGATCTCCCCGCCCTAATCCTCATGGACATGAGTTTGCCCGTGATGGATGGCTGGGAAGCCACGCGCAGGATCAAGGCCGATGCCGCAACGGCGGCTATTCCGGTGATTGGTCTCACCGCCCACGCCATGGAGGGGGATCGGGAAAAGTGTCTGGCCGCCGGCTGCGACGACTACGACACCAAGCCGGTGGATCTGCCGCGCCTGCTGGAGAAGATGCGCAGCCAGCTCTCCCGTGTGGGCATTGAGCTCGAGGCGTGATGGCAAGCAGCCCCGATCCACTGGCCAATCTCCGCCACGACCTCTGCACTCCAATTAATCAGATCCTGGGTTACAGCGAGTTGCTTGAGGAGGTCCTGGTGGACGGTGAGGCTCCCGATCCGGCAGACCTGCGCAAGATTCAGCAGGCAGCCCGCACCATGCTGGCGCTAGTGCGTACCCGTCTCACCGCCGCGGTTTTGGACCCGACTGCCGCAGTGGCAGCCATCCCCGTCGAGGTGATCGGGGCAGATATGGAGCCCCCGACTCCCCGACAGGAGCTTCAGGCCATTCGGCCAGGGCGAATCCTGGCCGTTGATGATGATCCTCTCAACCTCGATCTGCTGGCCCAGCGCTTGAGTCGTCAGGGCCACGTGGTTTCCACGGCAGTTGATGGTGAGGATGCTCTGCAAAGGGCCAAGGAGCGGCCGTTTGACTTGGTGTTGCTCGACGTAATGATGCCGAAGCTTGATGGCTACGGCACCCTGGCCCGGCTAAAGGCTGACGAGCAGTTGCGGTCGATCCCGGTGATCATGATCAGCGCTCTCGATGAGCTCTCAAGCGTGGTGCGCTGCATCGAAGCAGGTGCCGAGGACTATTTGCCGAAACCTTTCAATCCCACCTTGCTCCGCGCCCGCATTGCGGCTTGTCTGGATAAAAAGGCTGTTCACGACAAGGAACTGGGGTTGTACAACAGCCTTGTGCAGAGTCAGCGGCAGCTCGATCGTGAACTGATATCCGCCCACCGATTTGTGGCTGGTCTTGATCCTGCGACGCGCAGCGACCCCCAGTTCCAGCCTTTGTTGGCGGCATTTGCGCGCATGACCTCTGCCGTTTCTCGCCGTGAAACCGACTTGCGAGCCACCATCAGCGACCTCGAGATTCAGATCAATCGCCAAGCACTGACCACTCAAGTGAAGACGATCGTGACGGACCCGACCTTTTCGGCTCTCAGCGAGCGGGCCAAGGCGATGCGTGCTCGACGCCAGGGCCATGGAAGTGAGCGATCGTGACCACGCTCTGCCAGCATGGACACCGATTTCGCGGTGGCGCCTTGCTTCCCAGCCTCGAGCAGGCCTACGAGGAGTGTCGGCAGGAAACGGCCCATTGGGCCAAAACCTTCTATCTAGGCACGCTGCTGATGCCTCCAGAAAAGCGTCGGGCGATTTGGGCGATATACGTGTGGTGTCGACGCACCGATGAATTGATGGATAGTGCCGAGGCCCAGGCCCGGCCTGCTATGGAGCTCTCCGATCGGCTTGATCGTTGGGAGCAGCGGACTCGGGATCTGTTTGCGGGCCAGGTGCACGATGGTCTCGACCTGGTTATGCGCGATACGATCGATCGCTTTCCGCAGCCCCTGCAGCCCTATCTCGACATGATCGAGGGTCAGCGGATGGATCTGCGCTGCCACCGCTACGCCAGCTTCGAAGACCTCAAGCTCTATTGCTACCGGGTCGCCGGCACTGTGGGCCTGATGACCCAGGAGGTAATGGGGCTAGATCCCGCCTACACCACTGCGCCCTGGAGCGATGTGCCTGATACCACAGATGCTGCGGTGGCTTTGGGAATAGCCAATCAGCTCACCAATATCCTGCGGGATGTTGGTGAAGATCGTGCCCGTGGACGTATTTATCTTCCCCTGGAAGACCTTGAACGGTTCAAATACACCGAAGACCATCTCATGGATGGTGTGGTCAATGATTGTTGGCGCTCCTTGATGCGCTTTCAGGTTGGGCGTGCCCGCGATTGGTTTGCGCGCTCCGAGGCTGGTGTGCGTTGGCTTTCCCCGGATGCTCGCTGGCCTGTTTGGGCTTCATTGCGACTCTATAGAGGCATTCTGGACGTGATCGAACAGCATAATTATGACGTCTTTAATCATCGGGCCTTTGTGCCCCGTGCTGGCAAGTTGCTCGATCTGCCACTTTCATTCGTGATTGCTCAAGCTCGATGAGAGATCTGCGGACTCATGTCTTGTTCCTGTGCCATCAGATGGGTGGTGGTATGGGCGTCGCGTCTCTATTGATGGCGCAGGTTGTGTTTGCAGCCCCCCAGCAGGACCAGCTGTCCCCACTGCCCACAACCAAGGCTGTGGAAAGCCTTGGCTCAGGCTGGCCTGCGGGACAGCCCAAGCCGATTGGAAGGATGGGATCAATCCCTGCCGAGCAGTTGGCGGCCTTGGAGATGGCAACGGCAGTGGAGCTTTCTGATCAGCGCAACCCGGTGGTGCGTCAGAGCTATGAGGAGCTTGTTGCTACCCAGAACAGTTTGGGATCGGCCTATGCCACCTGGTGGCCAGTGGTGAATGCCAGCATTGCCGGCGGCATGTATGGGGAGCGGGCTTATTACAACTATGTGGGTGCCCTGACCGGCGTGGGAGCTCCTCCAACCAATCCGCCTTCCCCCTACGCAGACCAAACGTCGTTTAGTAGCAGTTATTTTCAGAGTGTTGCACAGTTTGACATTAACTGGAATATTTTTGATCCTGCCCGGACGCCTACTATTTGGCAGAATAAGTATTTAGTCAGGCAAGCAGTTGATACATTTGTGATCTCTCGTCGTGATAACCGCCTCAAAACCGAAGAGGCTTTTATTAATCTTCAGCAGGCTAGTTCCAGGATTGTCACTGGTCGTGTGTTGGTTGCTAATGATCAACTGCTGCTACGCCTTGCCCAGTCCAGGGTGCGACTAGGGGTGGCTTCCAAGCTCGATCTCGCCAAGCAGACGACCGTGCTCAAAACCGATCAGGTGAACTTGGTTGATGCGAAACGTGCTGTTCAAGAAGCCCAGGCTGATCTGGCGGAGCTGCTTAACACTCCAGATGCCTCGATGATCAATCCTGCTGTGCCACTTGCGCCCCTAGGCAGCTGGACTTCCGGGTTAGAGGAGACAATCCAGGCGGCGATGAGTTACCGCAAGGTGATTGAGCAGCAGCTTAGTGAGGTAAAAATTAATCAGGCTCAGGCAAAGATTGAACTGGCTATTTATCAGCCCACGATTGCTTTGGTCAATTCGCTCTATTGGACAAAAGGTGTCGGTTACACCGGTCTGGGGCCTCCGTTCGTGCAAGATGCCCGCAGCGACTTCTGGAATGCCACGTCGTTGCTTCAGGTCACCTTCACTGGTTTTGATGGAGGGCAGGCGCGCATGAGTGCGGCTGCGGCGATGCGCCGTGCCAAGGCTGCCGAGGCCCAGGTGCAACAGGCTGTCAATCAGGTTCGGCGTGAAGTCCAGACCTACTACGCCCAGTCGCAGCAAGGCCGTCAGGCGGTTCTCCTAAGTGCTGAGCGTGTGACGTCGGCCAGTGACGCGCTGCGCTTGCAGACCCTTCGGTTCAATGCTGGCTATGGAAATGTCACAGATGTTGTGCAGGCTCAGCAAGATCTGACCCAGTCCGTGAGTGATTATATTGATCAGCTTGCTAGCTATAATGTTGCTTTGCTAAGCCTCGCTCGAGCCAGTGGCTTGAGTTATCAGCAAGATGATCAGCTCATACGTGAAGTGGGCAACCCTCTTGATCGCCTTCGCTTGCCGAACCTGCTCGCTGGTCGCGGCTGACTAGGCAGTCTTTTCGCCTGGGTAAAAGCCCCGAGCAGGGTTTATAATAGTGAGACTTAGTGGAACCGATAGCCATGGCCCAAATCCTTGCGGTTCATTCGTTTCGAGGTGGCACTGGTAAGTCCAATATCACTGCGAATCTGGCTGTTGCACTTGCGCTAAGAGGCAAGAAAGTAGCTATTTTTGATACTGACTTGGCGTCGCCAGGCGTGCATGTTCTGTTTGGTTTCACGCCCCAGGATGGCCAAGCAACTTTAAATGATCACCTCCAGGGTGATGCACCAATTCGCACTTGCGCCCATGATGTTTCGCCTGAGCCGGTCAGAAAAGCCAAGGGACGGATTTGGTTGGTCCCTGCTTCTATGGAAAGTGACCGTATCGCACGGCTGCTCCGCGAGGGTTACAAGGTTGAGCGTTTGAATGATGCCTTGTTTGCCCTTAGTGATGAGCTTGATCTGGACGTTGTGATTGTTGATACCCATCCTGGCATTAATGAAGAGACCCTTTTGTCAACAGCCATCGCTGATTGCCTGGTGATGGTAATGCGTCCTGATGCGCAGGATTATCTTGGGACAGCTGTGGCGATTGAGGTGGCTGAGCGCTTAGATGTACCAGCGATTCGGATCGCAGTGAATAAGCTGCCCGGGCATTTTGATTTTGAGCAGGTCCGGGAACGAGTTGCTTCAAGTTATGGAGTGCCAATCGGCGCTTTGTTGCCGTTAAGTGAAGATCTGCTCAATTTGGCAAGCGGAGGCCTTGCTGTCCTCCATTACCCCAGTCATGCCTGGAGTACGGGTGTGAAGGACTTGGCCGCCCAGCTCTCTGCGATGACAGAAACATGATTCTTGTCAAAGCTCAGCGGCAGGGGGCTTGGAGGTTGAGGTCATGACACTCCCTGAGGTTCCTCTTTCGATGGCAGTTCTCTTGAACCTCGAGTCCCCTCAGCTGCGGCGGCTTCTCAAGCAGGGCTTGCGTCGTGGTTTGCTTCAGGCTGAGCTTGAGCAGCTACTTCATGCAGATTGGGAGCTGGACAAAGACAGTTCTGAAGCAAGGGCCCTTCTTGCTTCTCTTGCGGACAGGGGATGGTTTCTCTGGCATCCGGAAGCGAAGTGTTGGAAAACCCATCTAGGTTGATATCTTTCCCCGTTTGGTTCAACACCCTATCTAGCTAATGATCCTTCTCAATACCTGGTATGCCGTGGCACTGGCCTCTCGTCTTAAAGAGGATGAGCCACTGGGGGTCAACCTGCACGGGACGCCCCTTGTGGTTTGGCGGGATGCGGCTGGTGTGCTTACAGCTGTTCTTGATCGCTGTCCGCATAAAGGAGCTTCCTTGGCGCGAGGTTGCGTTAGCGAGGGCAAGCTCCGATGCGGTTATCACGGGTGGAGTTTTAGCAGCGAAGGTCGTTGTGTAGAAATCCCTGCCAATCGAGAAGGTATGGCGATTCCTCGTCGTGCTCATCAGGTTCGCTACCCATGCCAGGAAGCCCATGGTTTCCTGTGGTTATGGTGGCACGAGCAGTCAGATCTTGATCTCGAATCTGTACCCTCTTTGCCTCCTATCAGCCATATCCCTGAGGCAGATGATCTCTCTTGGCGCAGCATGGAAGGAGAAACATTCTGGTCAGCCCACTGGATTCGGATTTTGGAAGGATTTATAGACCTCACCCATGTGCCTTTCGTTCACAAGGGCACATTCGGAGGCGCTGCGGCTGATCAGTTGTACCCCACTGCTGAAGAGGTGACGACGGACAGTCTCTATGCCTTGATTGATACCCCCAGAGATCCTCAATACCGCTCTGAGCAAGGTGGAAATCTATTCAGCCGCCTTACTAATTCCCTCCTTGGCTCCAAGCCCAATGATTCCAGCTCTCCGGCAGGATCGCAGCATCTGCATCTCTGGTTGGCCAACCTTTTGTTGATTCGTGTGGTTTTTAAGGATTTTTCTATCTATCTCTGTTTGGTGCCTGTGCCTTTGGGGAACGGACGTACGCATCTACTGTGGCGACATTTCCGTTCTTTTCTGAAGAGCCCCTTGGCGGATGGTGCCGCTCTCAAACGTGTTCTTCGCTTCCTGGAGGAGGATCGTTATATAGTCGAATCTGTGGAACCCTTCGATCCAGATCTTGATGGGCGCGTCGATCTGCTGTTGGCGAGTGATTCGATGACGATTAGCCTCCGACGCTTGCTAAGGGAAAAACGTGACGCTAATCTCGTACGCTAATTCGCAGGCCTTCTCCGATGGCATCGGCATCAGAAACAACAGGGGCTGTTATCTCAACAGGCTTGCTTCCAATTGAAGCCATCGATCATGTGGCCTTGACCGTTTCTGATCCGGTCCGTTCGATCCGCTGGTACAAAGACACCTTTGGCTTCACCGAAGCTCGCATGGAGGGGCTAGCTGAGGGGCCGCCCTTCATCCTTCGGGTTGTAGGAAATTCTTATTTGAATCTCTTCCCAG
>CAZKER010000086.1:0-2460 GCA_964551845.1 uncultured Cyanobium sp. | reverse complement strand
GAGGCAGCTCGCCGGATCCAGCCCCAACCCCTCCAGCCAACCAGGGCTGAGCCGCTCGCAACGTACCTCCACCGCCTGCTCAGCCCCTAACCGCACCTGCACATCCGCCAGCGGCAGGCCGCAGCCCGCGGCGCCCGCCAGGAAACGCTCCGGGGCCAGGGCGCACACCATCGCCGCTGTTTCCGTAGCGCCGTAGCAAGGGGCGAGCCGCAATCCGGCCAATCTGGCCCGCTCGGCCAGCGCCGGCGGCAGCGGTGCCCCACCCACCCAAATCAACGCCAGCTGCTGCAGCCAAGCCACGCCCTCGGCAGCAGCCAGCAGCCGCTGCAGCTGGGTTGGCACCAAGGAAAGCAAGGCCGGGCGATCGGGATCCAGCGGGGCAGCCGCCGCCAACAGGGCCGGATCGCGCATCCAGGCCGGGTCGAGGCGCTGGTGGCCCGCACCCCATTGCTGGGCCCGCACCCAAGGCAGCAAGCCACTGACGTGGTGCAACGGCAGAGGGTTGAGCTGGAGGCAGCTCGCCGGATCCAGCCCCAACCCCTCCAGCCAGCGTCCAGTGGCCGACGCTGAAGCCTGCAGGTGAGCTAATGGCTGCAGGCACCAGCGGCGACCGCCCATGCTGCCGCCGCTGCCCAGCACCACCCCCGGCCCCCAGCACTCCTCCAGGGAGCCGAGCCCTTGGGGCCCGATTGCCACCGCCAGGGCCTGCTGATCGCTGGGAGCCGGGCCCACCAGTGCCGCCATGCGGCCGGCATCCCAGAGCTGTTGCAACCGCTCGGGCGTCATCGCGGCTGGTCCCAGGTGGTTTGGGCTGCACTGGCCCACACCGCTACTGGGTCGGCGCTGGCTAGTGCCCCGGGAGCTTGCCAACCCGGCGCCAGCCCCGGCACCACGGGCGTGGGGCCCTCGGCCTGCAGGGCTGCCAGATGCTCGAGCCAGCGCCGGCCGATCCCGGTTTCAAAAGCTGTGCTGAGCATTAGCCGCGGCGTGCCCAGCTCCAAGGCCGCCAGCAGAGCTCGAGGGTCCCCCTCCTGGCTGGGGCGGCGCACCTGCCAACCCGGCCAACTGGAGCGCAGGCCGGGCTGGCACTGCAACGATTCATCCAGGGCCACGGGCACCTGAGCCGCCAAGGCCTCCAGGCCCGACTGGTCGGCCGGGGCTAGGGGCTGCTCCAGCCACTGCAGCCGCGGCTCAGCTGCCAGACGCCTCGCCCAGGCCGCCGCCGTGGCCCGGCTCCAGCCGCCATTGGCATCCAGGCGCAAGCGGGCGGTTGCTGGCAGACGCTGCAGCAACTGCTCCAGCAGCTCGCGCTCCAAAGCATCGGGGAAAACGGCCAGCTTCCACTTGAACACGGGAGCCGGCCCCAGCTTGGGCTCCAGCTGCTCCAAAACCTCAATTGCGGCTGGTCCTGCCGGCAGCAAACGGGCCGCTGGGGGCGGCGGCAGCCAGCGGCGACGCGGCAAGCCGGCCAGCTCGGCCAGGGCAGCACCGAGGGCAAAGGCAAGGGTGGGGGGCAGCCGGCCTACCTCCAGCAGCCTTTCGAGCTCGTCTGCCCCATGAGTGGCATCCAAAGCAGCGATGGCCGCCGCCAATGGCTCCAGCTGGCCATCGAGGGGAGCGGCCTCACCCCAGCCCACATCCCCCTGGGAGCTCTGCAAACGCAGCAGCCAGCCGCGCCGCTGCTGCACAGTGCTAGCAGCCGTAACCAGGGGTTTGGGCAGGGCGAAGCCGAAGGTCCGCCACTGCAACTGCAGCCGGCCCCCCAGGCTCATCCTGCGAAGCGCCCCAGGGCCAGGCCCAGGGCCAAACCCAGACCATTAAGTGCCTGAAAGCGCAGGGCCAGAAATTTGCTGCCGGCAATCCGCTCGGGACGGCGGTGGTGCTGGTGCAATAGGGCAATCAGGCTCCGGGCCGGTGGCAGGCCAATCACGCCTAGCAGTGCCGTCAACGGCCACTGGCCCAGCAGCACCGGCGCCCACTGCAAGGCCAGACAGCCGGCCACAAACCAGGGCACCAACCCCGAGGCCGCCGCCGTACCCAGATGAACCACCGGCGAGCGCTTGCCATGGGCGGCGTCCTCCTCCACCTGGTGGAAATGGGAGCAGAACAGCACCAGGGTGGTGGCGAGCGCCGGGCCGCTACCCAGGGCCAGGGCGATGCGCCAGGGCACCCCGGTAGTCCCCGCTGGCGCCAGTGCCAGTAGTCCGGCTGCGGTAGCCAAGGGGCCGAAAGCAAGCCAACAGAGGGGCTCACCCAGGCCCTGGTAGCCCAGCCGAAATGGTGGCCCCTGGTACAGGTATCCCAGACCGCAGCAGGCCAGCACCAGGGCCAGCACCGCCGGCGGAATGGTCAGGGCCAGTTGCCAGAGCTTGACGCCGCCGGCCACCAGCAGGATGCCGCTGACCATGGCGATCAGGGCCGCGGTGCCCAGGTCTTCCTTGAGGATCAGGCCGCAGGCCA
>CAZKER010000085.1:0-6824 GCA_964551845.1 uncultured Cyanobium sp. | reverse complement strand
CATAGACATTGGTGACCAGCCGGCTGCTCCAGGGTCACCAGGTAAAACCCGTTTCCCTGCTCCTTTTCAATCACACCGGAGGTCTCGATCATGCGGGGGCGCTGTCTGGGGGGTCAATCGTTCCAAATATCTTAATTGCCGCCCGACAGGCGATAGGGTCTGGTTCACATGTGCCTATTTGGCTTCACCATGGTTTTGCCGCCACTTTCATTGGATCTGGGGCTGCTGCTGATCTCCATCGGTGTGGTGAATCTCTGGAAAGCTCGTCAAGCCAGCTGAACCCAAGCCTCTGACCACCCTTCTTTTCCACAAGCCCTACGGGGTATTAAGCCAGTTCACGCCAGAAGCGGGCAGTGATTGGGGTTGTTTGGCGGAGTTCATCCCGATTCCGCAGGTTTATGCCGCCGGCAGGCTCGACGCCGACAGCGAGGGGTTGCTGTTGCTCACCAGCAATGGCCGGTTGCAGCAGCGACTCACAGATCCCCGCTTTGGCCACTGGCGCCGCTACCTGGTGCAGGTAGAAGGAGAGGCAGCCACCCACCCCGAAGCATTGGAGCGGCTGCGCAGCGGCCTATTGATTCAGGGGCAGCGCACTCTTCCGGCCCGGGCACAGCTGGTCAGCGATCCCGGCCTGGCAGAGCGCACCCCCCCGATCCGTCAGCGGGCCGCCATTCCCACCAGCTGGCTGCAACTGGAGCTGCAGGAGGGACGCAACCGCCAGGTGCGTCGCATGACGGCGGCCATAAATCTGCCCACCCTGAGGCTTCTGAGAGTGGCGATCGATCTGATGGACGGCGCGGCCCCCCTCGAGCTGAATGGCCTGGCGCCAGGGCACTGGCGTGAAGTGACTAGCTCCGAGGCCCAGCGCCTAGAGCAGCTGCTTAAGCCGTCGCTGGCCATGGGACGACGCTCACCAGGAAAAAGCTCACCAGGACGGGGCGGCCTGGCCGGAGGGGGAAAATCAGGGCGGGGCTCCGGGGGCGGATAGGGCGGCTTAGCCGAGCACGTCCTTAAGCTCGCGGACGCTCTGCAACTGGCCGTAGTAGTAGTTGGCACGAGCCCGGCGGTCAGCATCCTCAAGGCCATCGAAAGCATCGAAGCCCAGGGTCTGCCAGAGCTCGTGGCCGCAGGCCCGATTGAGCTCCTCAATGGCCTCGGCCTCTAGATTTGCCAGACGGCGCTGCAGGTTCTTGATCTGGGCAACCGACATTCACACTCCTAATTCAGTTGTTCAATAGTACAGACAAACCAGCAATCGGAAGCCTGTAGGTGCAAGGGCTCAGAAGGGAAGCTTCTTCTTGGCTTCCTTATCGAGGTCAGATTCCATTTCGCGCAGGCGCCGCAGAATCGTGTCGTAATACTCCTTGAGATATGCCTCCAGTCCAGTGGTTTCAGCTGGATCGAGCCCAAAAGCTGCGTAGCTGGCCTCCATCGGGGCATCGAGGGCTGTGCCACCACCGGTGACTGCCTCAAACGCCAGCCGCTCGGCCACGTTGAGGCTCGACTCAAAGAAGCCAGTGACAGACCGCATCAACCCGAGCAAGGCGGGCGGTACCCGGAAAGTGCGGGCCTCTTTACCCGTGAACCGCTCACAGAGCTGGGTAATTTCGCTGGTGGTCCAGGCTCGAGGACCCACCACCGGAAAAGCCTGGCGCACGGTTTCGTCACGCTCCAGAGCAGCCACGGCAAAGCGCGCCATGTCCTGGGTGTTCATGTAAGCAATGGGGGTGGGCGAGCCACTCACCCACACCGTCTGGCTTTCCAGCACGGGAATTGCAAACTGACTGATCACCCCCTGCATGAAGGCAACGCCGCGCAGGATTGTGTAGTCAAAATCTGAGGCCATCAACCAATCTTCAGTGCAGGCCTTGATGTCCATCAAAGGCACATCTCGGTGCATGTGCGCACCTAGCAGGGACACAAACACCAGACGTTTGACAGATGCTGCCTGGCAGGCGGCGAATAGATTCTGTTTGCCTCTCCAGTCGATGTCGTAAGCGCTGCCGGAATCCGTTGCACGGGCCGTGGCAGCATCGATTACGGCGTCCTGACCTTCAAGGGCGTAGGCGAGACTGTCGGGCTCAAGCAGGTCGCCGCGCGTTAGCTCGCAGCCCCATTCCTGCAGGAAGGCGGCCTTACGAGGGGATCGCACCATGCAGCGCACTTGGTGGCCGGCATCGATGGCGCGACGGGCTACCTGACGCCCAAGGGTGCCCGTTCCGCCAACCACCAAAACCTGCATCAGCAACCCTCAAGCGGGCCTGAGCCTAGGTGTCCGGCGGGTCGAGCCGGGAGCAGGGGTTGATCTGATTGGCCTAAGGGGCTCAGTCGTTGTCGGCCAGCTTCAGCAGCAGGGCACCACCGGCAAGGCCAACTGGGATCAGCACCCAAAACAGAGCAGCGGTACCGAAAATTTCAGCAGCCATGGAGAAGCGAAGAAATGGCCCTCTTATTTAGCAGTGTCAGTGGCCGTTCCGACCAATTGGCGGGCGGTGTGCAGGATCTCACCCCAACTTGCATCGCTGCGCAGCTGACCGGACATCACCCCACTGACCTGGGCCGACCAGCCCCCTGCCCGCAGGGCCGCCACTAAAAGTCGCAGTGGGGGCGGCCCCCCCCCCAGACGGCGAGCGATCTCCGCCAAAGGCCAGCAGCGGGCTGGCAACCCGGCATCGGCAACCAGGCGCGCCAGCAGGCGAGAGCCCTCTGCACTCAAGCTTGACCCTAAGCAACCCTCCCCCAGAGCCTGCATCTCAGCCAACAAAACAGGCTCCTGCAGCGGGCCAATCCACAGCGGGCCACTGATCGCCAACGGCGGGAGCTCACCCCCAGAGCAATAGCAAGGCTGCCACTGGCGCAGGTGGATCAATGGCTGCAGCTGCTGATCGCCGCAGCCATGGCAGTGGGCCAGCATCCCTAGAAATTGCTCCTCCCCTAGGCCGCCCCGGCGCCGCAGGCGCACAGCAGTGCGGAAAGTGCGTCCTTCGCTAAAGCTAAATAGGGGCTCCACACCCCTGCCCAGGGCCCAAGCAGCCCTAGCAACGCTACCGAGTTGCAGGCGCAGGGCCAGCTCCCAACTAGCGGGATGGGCCCGGGCCGCCGCCCCCAGCAACCGAATCGCGGCCGGGCGATCGTGACCGGTGGGCGAGCGGCCATCGGTGCTGGCCAGGTAGAGCACGCCGCCGAAGGCCACCGCCTCCAGGGCTAGGGGCAGCAGGGCCGTGGGGCAGCCAAAGCCATCCAGGTCTAAGAGCCCGAAACGCTCCTGGCGCTGCAGACAATCCGCCAGAAGGTGCTGGGCAGTCAGAGAGCTGCAGCGCAAGCCCGGCAGACCCGCCAGATTTTGTTGCAGTAAAGGCAGCCGATCTGGATCAGCATCGTTGGCCCACACCGCTTCTGCACCGGCCTCCAATCCATAGCGCAAGGCCCTGATGCCGCAGCCGGCCATAGCATCCAGCACCCGCAAGGGGCCGCGGGTCTCCAGCGTGCGGGCGAGCAGCACCCCCAGATCCCGAGAAGGCCGCGACTCAGGCCTAAAAAAACCACTGCCGGGCAACAGGCGAGCCCGTCCTTCGCAATAGTGAGCGTTGGTGTGCTGGCTCAGGAGAACAACCGTGGCTGTAACAGTCCAGCCTGCACCTCCACCCGCGGCGGACAGTAACTCTGGGGCGGAGTGGGGCCTCCACGCCGATTGGCTCTGGCGAGGTGAGCGCTGCCACTGGCGGGTGCTGGGAGAAGCAAGCGCCCCGGCCCTAGTGCTGGTGCATGGTTTCGCCGCAGGCAGCGGCCACTGGCGCCACAACGCCGCGGTGTTGGCTGCCGCCGGCTGGCGGGTATATGGCATTGATCTGATCGGCTTCGGCGCCTCGAGCCAGCCAGCCCTACGACTCGACAACCGCCTCTGGGCTCGGCAGCTGCAAGCCTTTCTCGAGCAGGTGGTGCAGGCTCCGGCAGTGCTGGTGGGCCATTCCCTGGGCGGCCTAGTGGCACTCAGCTGCGCCGTGTTCTTTCCCAAGCTGGTGCGCGGCGTCGTGGCAGCGCCCCTGCCAGATCCAGCCCTGATGCTGGCCAGCAGCAACAACAGCCGCCCGCCACGCCGGCGGCCCTGGCGACGCCGGCTGCAACGCTGGCTCGTGACCCTGCTCTGCCGGCTGCTACCCCTAGAGCTATTGGTTCCCCTGATAGCCCACTCGCCCCTGCTTGATTTAGGGATTCAGTCGGCATATAGCGAAGCGGTAATCGGTGACCGGGACCTGCACCGGCTCATTGCCAGACCGGCCCGCCGGCCGGGAGCGGTTCGGGCCCTGCGGGCGATGAGCATCGCCATGGCCCTGCGGCCCCATGGCGCCACAGCCCCAGCCCTGCTGCAACGCTTGGGTCGTCCCCTGCTGTTGATCTGGGGACAGCGCGACCGACTGGTACCCGTTCAGGTGGCCCAGCAAGTGCAGCGGCTGCGGCCCGAGCTGCCACTGACGCTGCTTCCTGGTAGTGGCCATTGTCCCCATGACGAGCATGCCGATGCCTTCAATGCCGCCCTGCTGAAATGGCTTGGCCAACTGCCAGCCGCCGAGACCCTTCCCAGGCCTGGGCGGTAACTTGTAATGCAGCCACCGCAGCGGTTCCCCAGGCGATGAAACACACCCTCTCGGTGTTGGTGGAAGATGAGTCGGGTGCTCTGAGCCGCATCTCCGGCCTATTTGCCCGCCGCGGCTTCAACATTGAAAGTCTGGCGGTGGGTCCAGCTGAAAAGGCTGGCATCTCCCGTCTGACCATGGTTGTCGCAGGGGACGACCACACCCTCGAGCAGATGACAAAGCAGCTCGACAAGCTGGTCAATGTGCTGGGGGTAATTGATCTATCCCACATACCCGCCGTGGAGCGGGAACTGATGCTGCTGAAGGTGTCGGCCCCTGCCGAAACCCGCAGCGCCATCCTCGATCTGGTGCAGGTTTTCCGGGCCAACGTTGTCGACGTGGCCGACGACGCCCTAACCCTGGAGGTGGTGGGCGACCCGGGCAAGCTCGTTGCCCTCGAACAGGTGATGGAGGGCTACGGCATCCTTGAAATCGCCCGCACCGGCAAAGTGGCTTTGGAGCGGGCTTCAGGGGTTAACACGGCCTTCCTCAAGGTCACCGCCTCCAGTAAGCGGGTGCCGGCCTAGGGATCTGCCCTAGTCCTCAGGGTTTTCCCTGCACCAAAGTTCCGCCGGACACCACCGTGGCCTTGACGATCCTGTCGCCTTGGCGGATTTGGTCTACAACCTCCATTCCCTTGCTCACCCTGCCGAAAACGGCATAGCGACCATCCAGTTCAGGCAAGGCCTGCAGGGCCACGTAGAACTGGGCGCTGGCGGAGTTGGGGTCGGCGGAGCGGGCCATGGCGACAGATCCGCGTTGGTGGGCCAAGGCCAGTTGACGCGTAGCACCAGGAGCTGTCACTGGCTCGCCATAGCGGGGCTCAGATTCGTCGCTGCGTTTGATCTCCAGGGGAATCAGCCGTGGTTCGCCGGTGGCTGGATCCACGAAACTGCCCAGGCCGTGCTGGCTGGCTGAGACCTTTGGATCAGCACTGGTGGGGTCGCCGCCCTGAACCACGAAAGGAACGGGTTCGCGCACCACCCGATGAAATGAGGTGCCGTTGTAGACGCCGCGCTGAACGAGATCAACAAAATTGCCAGCCGTGAGTGGCGCCGCAGCGCCATCGAGCTGCAGCTGCACCTCACCCTTATTGGTCTGCAGGGAGACGGTGGCCGCACCGCTGAGACAGGGGGTAGTGGCTGAGCTGCAGCCCAGGGGACTGCTGCCACCATCGGCCGCACAGGCCACCAGAGAAAGCGGCGTCAGCAACAACAGTCCGCCCAGGAGCCATCGACTCCACCAGATTCGCTTCATCAAACTCCCTCCAAGGGCACGCCTAGGAAGCGCGCCAGCTGAGCACCGGACAGCTCCAGATCCGCCAAGGGCATCGGCTCACCAACCCTGGTTAAGGGCATATCCCGCCTGCCTTGAACCTTGAGGGCCAGGCGACGCCGGGGATTAAGCCCATCGCGCACCTCCACCTTCACCGCCTGGATCTCCCGTAGGGGGATATCTACCGTGATGGCCTGGCGGAACCCCCGGCGGCTGATTGTGGCGGTGCCAGCAACCCGATCAAAGCGGTTGCTGCCTGCGCCCACATCGATGCCGATTACGGCCCAGAGATAGGCGCAAAGCGCAATGGCGGCCATGCCATAAAGACCCATCACCAAACCTTGAGGCAGCCAGGCCAACTCAGCGGGGTGACCGATCGGCAGCAGGTCGATACCTAGATAGCTAGAGGCGCTGGTGAGCAGGAAGCCGATCCCGCCAGTGGTCACCACCAGGGCAACCAGCACATTGGATAGACGCCGTGAGCCCAGCACCGGCAACTCAAGCAAGGGGGCAGGAGCCTGGGGAGAGGCCATGACCGGGAACAATCGATATGGGCCATCCTGACCGGTGACCGCGGTGGCTGGGCGAATCGAGACCAAGCAGCTAGCTGAAACTGAATTAGCGGCCAGCACCTATCCAACAAAGCCCAGCTGGAGAAAGGCGTGTCAGCCCGTTTCAAACGATCTCGCGCTCCGCTTCAACGTTGTTACGATCGCTCGGTAATCCAACAGATTCAGCGGGATTTCCGCTCCGTTTCATCACCATGACGATCGCTGTAGGGCGCGCGCCAGCAGCACGGGGATGGTTTGACATCCTCGATGACTGGCTCAAGCGCGACCGCTTCGTATTTGTGGGTTGGTCTGGCCTGCTCCTGTTCCCCACGGCCTATTTGGCTCTGGGTGGCTGGCTGACCGG
>CAZKER010000084.1:0-7529 GCA_964551845.1 uncultured Cyanobium sp. | reverse complement strand
TGTCCGACACGGTCTGATGGCCAAGCCATGTCTTTGAAGCAGCGGCTGCAAGCCACCCCGCTGATGCTGGGGGAGAACATCAGCCGTCTTGGCCGCGGAGGTGATCGCTGCGCCCTGCGCACCCAGCAGCTGGCCGGCGCCGCCGCCGCCCTGGAGGACGCCCTGATCCAGCAGCTCTGCCTGCTGATCTATCCGGAACTGCTGCAGGGCTGCGTAGATAGCGCTGCAGCGGCTTGACAGGTGTCGAGCGATCCGGTTGGTTAGGAGAAGTTCTTAATCACCTATGCAGCGGTCGGAGGTCCTCTCCATCCTTCGGCTGAAGGCCTACCGCCGCCGGTGGCAATTTTTGTCGCCCGCTGGCGAACCACTCGGCAAGGCTGCCTAAGGGCCCCGATGCAGCAACGGCGAGCCACTACCAGCCTGGTTATTGCAGCCGCAATGGCGCTTGCTTTGTTGGGTTGCAATGGTGCTGAGCGGCAACGTCAGCAGCAAGCCGAACGCCAACGGGCTGCTGCGGCTCAGCGACAGCGGCAACTGAATGCCCTGGTGAGCCGTTGCCGCGACCAGCAGCCGGCGGTGCAGCGGCAATTGGAGGAGTTGCAGCGCAGCAACAGAGAGCTGGCCAAGCTCAAGGAGCAGACCTACACCCCCCTAGCGAGGCCAGCGGCACCAAACCCGGAGCTGTTAGAGCGCTTCACCCGCGACGACCAAGAGCTTGAGCTAGAGCGCTACGAGCAGGCTCTAGGAGCCTGGCGCAGCCGTGATCGCGCTGAGCGCCGCTACTGGGAGGGCGAGCAGGAAGCCCGGCGGCAACGCAGCGCAGCCCGCCAGCAGCAGGCCAAAAAAGCCCTGCTGGCGCAGGGGGTGGCTGACACACCAGCTGCCCGCGCCGCCTGGAGCAGCTGCGAGCCTCAGCAGCTTTCCGCATTGACGCTACTTTGAAATGAGAGGCATCTTGCTCCGGCATGGCTGAAAGCTCCACTCGCCGTTCTCGCCGGCCGCAGCGGCGCCAGCTTCGCTGCCCAGCCCACCCAGAGCAACGCATCGAGGGCAATGGCAGGAAGTATTTCTTGCACCTGCTCACCAGCGAGCAACTCAAGGCTCGCGGCATGGGAGACAAAAAAGCCAAATTGGTGATTCAGGCCTATCCGGTGCTGGTGCTTACCAATGAATGGCTTGAAGAGCTGTTCTGCCCGGCCTGCGGCGGCAGCCGCTGGTGCCATGTGACCAAGCACGACCGAGTGGAGCACACGGTGGTCTGGGCGCCTCGGGATTTATGGGAGCAGGTGGCCCACGTGGATCCGATGGTTGCCAACCCGACAGTGAGTGAATTCACCCGCAGGGAAGCCCGCCGCCACAACCAGAAACGAGCCGACGGCAAGCGTGTGTTTGACGCAGGCTGAGGCGAGCCTGGGCTGGGTAAAAACTGAGCCCCAACCCAAATGACGAGCAGCGGGGGACTTCGTTTGTGAGTCGATTTGCTGAAAGCAGCCTGATGGCTTACTCGCACACCTCACAATCCCCCGCCCACCCCTGACAAATGCCCGTCAGCCCGCCAGCATCAAGACAGAACTGGCTGCATGCCTTGATGACCCCAGCCTCCGACCAACCCGCGATCAGCACCGAAGCCAGCCCCAACAGCGCTTCTCTCGCCTGGGTGCCCTGGCTGCAGGCCGGCGTCACGGCAATGCTGGTGGTGCTTTTTTTTGTGATCGTGGGCAAATCCCGCCAGCAGAGTGCCACGATCCGCCAGCTGCAGGAGCGGGTGCAGGGGCTGGAGAACAGCCGGGCCCTTGACCGCACCACCGGCCTAGAACAGCAGCTGCGGTCCACCGTGGAGCGGCTGCAGGTGGTAGAGCGCAACAGCACTCGCATTGATGGGCTCAAGCGCGAAACCGCGAACCTGCGCCAGGCGCTCAGCAAGCTGGGCCCAGCCAGTTCCGGCGACGCGACTGCCCCGAAAGTGAATGAGCCGCCTTTGGGGGTACCACCCCTACCGCCCCTGAGGCCCCCGGCAGCTGCCAACTGATCGGGGCAGGTTTTCAGCCCTTCACTGCATCGCCGGCGGCGTTGGGCAGGATGTAGCGCTGTAGGCCAATGAACACAACCAGCACCGGCAGGATCGAAATCACCGAGCCCGCCGCCACCAGGCGCCAATCGAGGGAGAAGCTACTGGCCAGCTGCTGCAGGCCGAGCGGCAAGGT
Source organism: uncultured Cyanobium sp. (assembly GCA_964551845.1). GTDB lineage: Bacteria > Cyanobacteriota > Cyanobacteriia > PCC-6307 > Cyanobiaceae > Cyanobium_A. The sequence continues at coordinate 5,325 of CAZKER010000084.1, read as the reverse complement.
GTACAGCTGGGGTTCATCGAGGATCACCAGGGGCCAGAGGAAGTCGCTCCAGGTGCCGATGAACACGAACATCGCCAGGGTGATCAGGTCGGCCCGAGCCGCCGGGATCATCACGTTCCACCACTCCCCGAGCGGCGTGCAGCCGTCGCAACGGGCAGCCTCCTCCAGCTCCACCGGCACCCCCAGAAAGCTCTGCCGCAGCAGAAAAATGCCGAAGGCAGTGGCCGCCTGGGGAATGATCAGGGCCCAGAGGGTGTTGCGCAGGCCGATCTGCACCATCAGCAGGTAGAGCGGAATCATCACCACCTGGAAGGGAATCAAAATGGTGGCTACCACGAGGGCCAGCACCAAACCCCGGCCGCGAAAATTCATGCGGGCCAGGGGATAGGCCGCCAGCGAGCAGAACAGCACATTGGCCAGCACCGCCAGTCCGCTCACGATGGTGCTGTTGAGCAGGTACGTACCGATCGGATTGTCGGTAAACAGGCGCCCATAGGCCTCAAAACTGGGTTGGCTAGGCCAGAGGGCTGGTGGACTGGTGAAAATGTCTTCCGCCGGGCCCTTGAGCGAGGTGCTAACCAGCCACAGCAGCGGCACCAGCATCGCCAGAGCCACAAGCAACAGCAAGATCAGCTGGGCGGCGGCACTAAGCCGTGAGCGGCGCGGTCCTGAGAGGGGCTGGCTCATGGCGGGGGCGGGGGCTGAAGAGAATCAGGTAACTCAGGAGGGGACCAGCTCTGGAGGGACGGCGTTCGCGTTTTGACGCTTAGCTTAGTTTTGGCTTAGCTAATCAACAAAAACAACACACAGCTCAGGCCGCGATCCCAAACTGAAGCGCCATACCCACCCAGCGGCCTAGACCCGTGGCCGATCAACCAGTGGCAGGTCGCCCACTACGGGCAGCGGCGCCTTCTGGGGGTGCAGAGGCTGGTGGCGCCCCCCGGCCAGCAGCCTATTGAGCGCGTTCACGAAGGCCTGGGCGGCGGCTACCACGATGTCAGTGTCGGCCGAGTGGCCCGAGTACAGCACGCCCTGGTGGCGCAGCCGGATCGTCACCTCGCCCATGGCATCGATGCCTTCGGTCACCGATTTCACCGAAAACTCCACCAGCTCATTTGGCACCTGAGCCAAGCGATTGAGCGCCTGACAAACCGCATCCACCGGCCCGGTGCCGATCGCCGCCTCAGTGAGCTCAGCACCATCAGCCGTCACCAGGGTGACCGTGGCGGTGGGCTGCAAGCCAGTGCCACAGCTCACCTGCACGCTCTTGAGGGTGAAGCTGCCGCCATCCTGCTGCTGCACCTGCTCGCTCACAATCGCCTCAAGATCTCGGTCGCTGATCTCACGCTTGCGGTCAGCTAGCTCCTTGAAGCGGGCGAATGCATCGTCGAGGTCCTCACGCTCGAGCGTGTAGCCCAGCTCCTCGAGCCGGGCCCGAAAGGCGCTGCGGCCGCTCAGCTTGCCCAGGGAGATGCGGTTGTCGGCTAGGCCGACGGTGCGGGCATCAATGATTTCGTAGGTGAGGCGGTTCTTGAGCACGCCGTCTTGGTGGATGCCCGATTCATGGGCAAATGCGTTGGCGCCAACGATCGCTTTGTTGGGCTGCACCGCCATGCCGGTGAGGTTGCTCACCAAGCGCGAGGTCTTGGTGATCTCCTCCGTGCGCACGCCAGTGAGCGGCTCGGTGCTCTCGGCGGGTCGGCCCAGGTAGGGATTGAAGTAGCTGCGGCGCACGTGCAGGGCCATCACCAGCTCTTCGAGGGAGGCGTTGCCGGCCCGCTCACCGATGCCGTTGATCGTGCACTCCAGCTGGCGGGCTCCATTTTTCACCGCCTCCAAGAAGTTGGCCACCGCCAGACCCAGGTCGTTGTGACCATGCACCGAGATCACCGCCTGATCGATGTTTGGCACCTGGGCATTGATGCCGGCAATCAGGGCGCCGAATTCGGCTGGGGTGGCGTAACCAACGGTGTCAGGGATGTTGATCGTGGTGGCACCAGCGGTGATCGCCACCTCGATCACCTGATGCATGAACTCCGGATCACTGCGGCCGGCGTCTTCACAGGAAAACTCGACGTCGTCGACCAGGGAACGGGCATAGGCCACCATCTCGGCGGTGATCGCCAGCACCTCAGCGCGGCTCTTGCGCAACTTGTGCTCGAGATGGATGTCGCTGGTAGCGATAAAAGTGTGGATCCGCTTGCGAGCAGCCGGGGCCACCGCATCGGCGCAGGCCTTGATGTCGCCTGCCGCTGCCCGGGCCAGGCCGCAAATCACCGGCCCTTCTGGCGTGCCTACGGTTTCGGCAATGCGCTGCACGGCGTTGAAGTCGCCGGGGCTAGCAAAGGGGAAACCGGCTTCGATGATGTCCACCCCCAGTCGGGCCAGCTGCTGGGCGATCGCTAGCTTCTCCTCGAGGTTCAGGCTGGCACCGGGCGACTGCTCGCCATCGCGCAAGGTGGTGTCGAAGATCAGAACGCGGCCGGGATCGCGGGCCATAACGGAGCCCCTCTAGGCGGAATGACTATGAGATAGTTCATTGTAAGCGGGCACTACGCCTACAGTGTTCTCTTCGCGGGATGGTCATGGCCGCAGGCGATCTGGCCCTCGTCCTCCACGCGCATTTGCCTTACGTGCGCTCGAGCGAACCCGGTTCGCTGGAAGAGGATTGGTATTTCCAAGCGCTTCAGGAGTGCTACTTGCCGCTGCTGGCGATGCTCGAGGCCGCCGCGGCTGACCGGCGCCAACGCCCCCGGCTCACCCTCGGCCTTTCACCCACCCTGCTCTCCCTGCTGGCCGACCCCCAGCTCAATGGCCGCTTCCTGGCCTGGATAGCCGTCCGCCAGAAGCTGTTGCTACAGGCCCCGCAGGCCCTCGGCGAAGCAGCCAGCCACCTGGCCGTTCAGCTCGAGGCCGTGGTGAGCCAGTGGCGTCAAGCCAAGGGACAATTGATTCCACGCTTCTGCAGGCTGCAGCAACAGGGGGTGCTCGACCTGATCACCTGCGGGGCGACCCACGGCTACCTGCCCCTACTGCGCCAGGTGCCGGAGGCGGTGCGGGCCCAGCTAATCACCGCCGTTCGCGAGCACGAGCGCCTGCTGGGTGAACGACCTCTGGGCATCTGGCTGCCGGAATGCGCCTACTACGAAGGCCTCGACCAGCAGCTGGTGGGCTGCGGCCTGCGCTACTCGGTGCTCGATGCCCATGGCCTGCTCCATGCCCTGCCGCGCCCTCGCTATGGCGTGTTCGCACCGATCTGCTCGCCGGCTGGAGCCGCCTTCTTCGGCCGCGACAGCAGTGCCACCCTGCCGGTGTGGAGCGCCCGCGAGGGATACCCCGGCGATGGCGCCTACCGGGAGTTCCACCGCGACCTGGGCTGGGATCTGCCCGACAGCGAGCTAGCCAGCCATGCCATCGCCAGCCGCCGGCCCCTCGGCCTGAAACTGCATCGGGTCACTTCCCAGGGCTGCCCCCTCGACCAGAAACAGCCCTACGAACCCCCAGTTGCCGCAGAGCGAATCGAGGAGCACGCCGCCGCTTACCTGAAGGGCCGAGCCACAGAACTCGCGGGCCTGGCCGACTCGATGGAGCGACGTCCCCTGCTGGTGGCACCATTCGATGCCGAGCTTTTTGGCCACTGGTGGTTTGAGGGGCCCCAGTTCCTGGCGGCCCTGTTTCGCCAGGCCGGCGATGCCGGCGTGCGGCTGGTGACGCTGCGGGAGAGCCTGGCCGGCGGCGATCCTTTGCAGGTGTGCCGCCCCTCCCCCAGCAGCTGGGGGCAAGGCGGCTACCACGACTACTGGCTCAACGAGACCAACGCCTGGGTAGTGGCCGAGTGGCAGCGGGCCTCCCAGGCAATGGTGGCTCGCGTGCAGCGTGGCGTCGGCAGCGCCACCCAGCGAGACCTGCTCACCCAGGCAGGCCGGGAGTTGCTGCTGGCCCAGAGCTCCGACTGGAGCTTCATCCTGCGGGCCGGCACCACCACCGAACTGGCCAAGGAGCGGATCCATCGCCACCTCGATCGCTTCTGGCGCCTGCAGGACGCAATCGACAACGGCACCGAGCTGCCGGCCGAATGGCTCAAGGCGATAGCCATCGAAGACGGCCTGTTCCCGCTGCTGAATGCGGCTGATTGGGCACCGATAGCGAAGTAAAGGCTAGGCCGGCAGGTTGATCACTTAAGTCAATCGTTGTAGTGACGATAGCGATCACTATCGATCACGCGATTCTCGATTTTACAGGTATTTTTATTAACCCAAAGATCATACTCCTTGCCGTCTTTGATCGCGTCAAACTTGTCGTAAGGACGGTTCCAATCGCTGTCGACATCCGTAATGAAATAGCCCTGAGCACGAATCTGCTTGGTGCACTTGGAGTAATCATCAGCCCGAGCGATCAGAGGACTGAGCACAACCACGACAGAAGCTGCCAGCAAAACAAGATGAAAGGGAGAATGCATGGCAATCAAGAACAACGACGATCAAGGATCAAAACCGTGAGCGACTCAAGGAGCCGATCAAACTAGTGGCGCTAACGAACCATGCGCTTGCCCGGATCAAGGGCTTAAGCATCAATCAGCATTTGCTCAACCTGCTGATTAACAGACATATCTTAACCAGCTGTTCAAGCGGCCGTTCAACACACTACGCAAAGGGTTGCAGAGAAAACTGATCACCCACCAGCCCGACGCTCCCAGCTAGCCGAACGCTCCACTCGGCAGGCCTCCACTCCACTCACCTGGCGTGAAACCGCAATGCCTCGCATGATCAACAGGAGCTGGCCTGTGCCTGGACTGGACTGCTGGTGATCGAACAGCGAGGCTGCGATTCGAGGATCTTGGCCTTACAGCCCCAGCAACTTTTCAAAGCGGTACAACTATTTGCCGTTGATGTACTGATCGCCGATCTACGATGTTATGGGCCAGAGCCGAAGCAGACGTTCAACGTCATGGCGTCTGAGCAGCGCTGGTCTGCCCGCTGAGGCGCACGATGCGTGCGGCTTGTACGGCGGGGTTGCTGAGGCTGTCGGCAGCGGCAAGCGGATTCGCTGGCGTCCCAGCCCCGTGGTTGGCTGCCAGGTAGGCGCCCAGGGCATCGCGGTAGGAGCCAAAGCCCAGCTGGCGCTGCTCCACACCTGCGCTGATCGCTTTGGGGGCCTGGGCTTGGCTTAGCAATACTGGCAGGGGTAGGCCGAGGGAGAGCCACAGGGGGCCATCGCCAGCAACGCCGATCCAATGCACGTTGCCTAGATGCTGGCTCAACTGGGCACCGCCTTGACCATCACCGCCTTCGGCGAGGTAGGTGATGGTGGCCAGGCCCAGCTGTT
>CAZKER010000083.1:0-1823 GCA_964551845.1 uncultured Cyanobium sp. | reverse complement strand
AAAACCCCTGAGGAAAACCTCAGGGGCGCTGGCTAAGAACATTCCAATGGCGGTTGATAGAAGCTGCTGGCGTTGGCACCTGGGGCCATGCATTCCAGGTGTGGGGCGGATGATCCTCCTGTGGGCACCTGTAGCGGTGCGGCTGGAGTGTCGATCAGTCAGGCGCACAAGGTGAGCTGCAGTGGGGAATGCTGCTCTATTGCCCGGCTGAACGACCCGCCCACTAATAAATAAAGACTGTTGGAGCAGGGGCCTGCAGTCAGCGTGCTTCTTGAACCTGGCGGGGTGGCGTGTCGTCCATGTTGGGCGCCTCCTCGGTTGATGAACACAGCATCGCTGGGCCAGCGGCTCAGCACAATCAGCTTTTAAACGCATTGCTTCTGGCTGCAGATAGGGGCAGGTTGGAGTGTTGGCTTGCTGCTCACCAGAGACCTGACAGCAGCATGGCGGCCGCCTCCGGCAAGCGCCAGTTCGCAGCCAGGCGATCCCTGGAATGCTGGCCTGATCCCATGTCCTCCACGTTGCGCCTTTACACACGCCTCGCCCGAATCCCACTGATCGTGCTGGCCCTGGCTGCCGTCAGCACAAGCTGCCGCCGCTCTGAATAACTTGAGAGTAGCCAAGGTCCGTCATGCTGACGGGAGGAAGTCTCGCTCCATTTCCATGGTTGCCCGTTTGCGTCTGTTAACTCTGCCTGCCCTGTTGGTATCTCTGCTGACACTGGTCTGGGCCCCGGCCGCATGGGCGGAACAGCCCTCCGCTCCCTCCAGCCGTTGCAACAACGCCACCCTGAAGGGCACTTACCTCTACAGCTCGGTCGGCATGCTTGATGGCAAGCCCTACGCCGAAGCCGGCCGCGAGGTGTACGACGGCAAAGGTGGCGTCGAACTCACCTACCGCGGGACCGGTGGCGCCACCGGCACGATGCGCACTACCTACAGCGTTAGCCCCGACTGCATCGGCAAGGCTGTCTATCCCTACGGTCAGACCCTCGTGAGCTTCATCAGCCCCGATGGCAGCCGCTTCGCGTACACGATCACCCGCGGCCCTGGAGATCGGCCCACCGTTCTCTCAGGCTGGGAGATCCGCGTCGATCAGTAAGGACCCGTCATTTGATGCATGCTTTGCGGGGTGCTGTTCGCAGGATCCCTGACTGGTTGTGCTGAAGGCTTACGCCAGGCGGTCTTCTGAGAGCTGGCGAAAGGCGTCATTGAGCAACACCACCTCGGAGAACGACTGCTCGAGGTCAGAGAAACGCTGGGGGGCAAACAGCTGATCGAGATCGAAGTTGAGGATCGGCCGGATGCTGGCCGGCACGCTGAGAAAGTCATTCAGCTTGCGCAGCATCTCGGCAGCGCTGGCGTGGGCCTGCTGCAACTTGTACTCCTCCGCCTCAAAGGCAGTCAGCGCCTGCTGCATCCGTCTTGAGCGCCAGTGGTAGAGGCAGTGGTGCCGCCCTGGAGCACTTAGAGCAGCGACTCGATCGTCTGGAGCAGGTGCCGGTGCTCGTCGCCCATTACGTGGGTGTGCCCTATGAGGCGATCGAGTCGCCGCTGCCGCCGGCTGCTCCGCCAACCAGAAGCCGCGCAGGGGCAGACAGGCGGGAGGGCTCTATATTTGCTATTCGCGAATGCCGAATGGCCTGGTGCAACCGTGTCCCCCTCACCCTCCAATCCCCAGCTCGTGCTGCGCCCGCAGGATCTGGTGGTGCTGCTGCGCCTGGCTCTGGAGCCAGGCCCGGCGCCCACCTATGCGGCCCTTGGCGCCGAGCTGGGCCTGACGGCCTCGGAAGCTCATGCGGCGGTGGAGCGTGCCGTGGCCGC
>CAZKER010000082.1:0-2178 GCA_964551845.1 uncultured Cyanobium sp. | reverse complement strand
CCGACTGGCCCCTGGTGTTGCTTAGCCACAGCGGCCCTTCCGGACTCGGCAGCGACGCAGCCTCCCCCTGCGGCCGCGACTGGAAACCGCCCGCCTGTGACTGGGGTGACCTCGACCTCGCCCAGGCGATTCGCCAGATCCGCCGCACTCGCCCGGTGCCCCTAGTGGTGTTTGGTCACATGCACCACGCCCTTAGGCGTGGCCAGGGGCATCGCCAGAGCTTCTGCCGCGACCGGGCTGGCACCTCCTACATCAACACCGCCTGCGTTCCCCGCCACGGCACCGATGGCGCCGGCCAGGCCCTGCGCCATTTCAGCTGGGTTGAGCTGGTCGGCCAGGAGGTGGTGAGTGCCAGCCATCGCTGGTTTGGCCTTGGCGGAGAGTTGCTCTACGAGGAGCGCCTTTGGACGGCACCCAGCCCAACTGCCGAACTGGCGCCGTGCTGATCTATGCCTGCGTCAGTGCCCATGGCTTCGGCCATGGCTCACGCACCGCCTCCGTTTTAACTGCCCTGCATGGGCTGCGGCCCCACTGGCGCCTGGTGCTGTCCACGGCCCTGCCCGAGGCCTTTTTGCGCTCCGCCATGGGGCCCGTGCCCTTTGAACACCGCCCCTGCCGCTGGGATGTGGGCGTGGTGCAGGCCGATGCCCTGGGGGCCGATGCCGGGGCAACCCTGGCCGCCTTGACGGCTCTGGAAGCTGAGTTGCCTGCTCAGCTGGAGGCTGAGCAGGCCTGGCTGGCCGCCCAGGCGATGCCGCTGCTTGTGCTCGCAGATGTGCCTCCGGCGGCGGCGGCCTTGGCTCGCGGGCTGGGGGCGCCCTTGATCTGGCTGGCCAGCTTTGGCTGGGAGGCCATCTATGGGGCGATGGGTGCCGATTTCAGCCCCTGGGCCGACCGTTGCCTGGCGGCCTATCGCCAGGGCGACCTGCTGCTGCACTGCCCCCTAGCGATGCCGATCGACTGGGGAATCCCCGAGGTGGAGGTTGGTCTTACGGCCGGGACCCCCCGGCTTGAGCCCGGCAGCCTGGCCCGGCAGCTGCAGCTGCCGGGCCAGCGTGATCGCTGTGTGTTGGTGAGTTTTGGGGGGCTTGGCTACGACCTGGATCCGGGGTTGCTGCAGCGTTGGCCCGATCACGTGTTTATTAGCCCCGATCCCCGCCTGGCCTCAGCTGTCAACTGCCGCCTGCTGCCTGCCGGGGTGAGGCCGCTGGAGGTTTTGGGACACTGCGCCCGCCTGATCACCAAGCCTGGATACAGCTCCTTCTGCGAGGCCTTGAGCGCCGGGGTGGGGGTGCACCTGGTGCATCGCGAAGGTTTTGCCGAAGCCCCCGTGCTGGAGGCGGCTTTGGTGCGCCATGGCTGGCATCGGCTGCTCAGCCAGGAGCAGGCTCGCCAGGGGGATTGGCAGCTCGATCAGCCCCTGCAACCCCCCACTGGCCAGCCCTTGGCTAGCCAAGGCGCAGCTCAGGCGGCTGAGGCACTGACAGTTTTTGTAGCGGGCCGTTCGTTCTTATGAAAAATTCAGCCGCAATTTGACTGCCTCACAGTGATTTGAACAGTTCTCTGTAGTTGTTGACACTGGTAGACACTTATGTGATTGGCACTAACTCCATCGTGTTGGGGCGGATTGATAGGCAAATTGGCGCAATCGAATACTTTCTTCGCTTTTCCAGATCTGGCCGCCTGCAGGCGGTCTGCCGTTTGATCCGCTCCGGTATGACCTTGCCCAGCACCCGTTTCCGATCCGGTCTTGCCCTTTTTGCGGGCCTTACAACTCTCGCCCTGGCGACTCCAGTAGCTCAGGCATCTGAGCTGTTTGAGTCTGTCGAGCCCCCCCAGGCCAATTTCCCCACGGCTCTGGCCCTGCCCCTGCCACCACCGCCGCCACGGATCTTCGCGATCACAGCTGAGCGCCGCGCCCTGCTGAACACCATTCGCTTCGCCGAAGGCACCTGGGCCAATGGCGATGACATTGGCTATCGAATCATGTTCGGCGGCGGCCTGATGCCTTCCCTGGATCGCCATCCCGACCGGGTGGTGCGCACTGCCCGCTATGCCAGCGCCGCGGCGGGGGCTTATCAGTTCATGCCTTTCACCTGGAACATGGTTTCCCGCTCCCTGGGATTCGCAGCATTTGGCCCCCAGCTCCAAGACCAGGGCGCCATCTATCTGATCCAG
>CAZKER010000081.1:0-12028 GCA_964551845.1 uncultured Cyanobium sp. | reverse complement strand
GCGAGCTGCAACTTGCCATCCCCGCAGCTTGCCTGCAGAGCTCGTTTAAATCAGCCACCCTGGGCGCAACAGCAAAAGCAGCCCAAGGCTCAGCATCACCACGCCGCTGAGCAGCTTGAGGCGGCGTCCTGTCGATTCGCTGAGCCGCCGGTTGCCCAGGGCCCAAACCGCTGCGCCCACCATCAGGGCGTCATCGAATACGTACCCCAGGATGTAGAGGCCCAGGTAGCTGTAGCGGCCCCAGGCCGGCAGCGCCTGCTGGCTAAGGACAGCCGTGTAAAGCGCCGGCAGCCCGGCGGTACAGAGCAGCTCTATCAGATTTACCATCAGCGCCAGCAGCGCCACCCCCAGCAGGGCCGGTGCCAGGCCCTGGTTTTGCATCACGCTGCGCATGCGCGCGTAGAGACCGGGCTTGGCGCTCTCAGGGATCGCCAGGGTGAAGCGCTCACCGGGCCGGCCGGCATCGCGCAGGTTCACCGCGCCAATCACCAGCGCTACGGCCCCCAGCAGCAGCTGGATCTGGCGGCTGAGGCCCAGTACCAGAAACACATTCAGCCATGCGGCCATGAAGGCGTAGTACACCACCCCGCTCACCAGCACGAAGGTGCCCGCTACAAGGGCCAACCGCCGGCGATCGCGCCAGTGCACCAGCAGCGACAGCAAAAACAGCAGCACCCACATGGCGCAGGGGTTGAAGCCATCCAGCAGGCCCAGCGCCAGGGTGAACAGCGGCAGTCCCAGTCGAGTGGCACTGAGCTGGCCCAAGGGGCCGGCTCGGATTAGCCCATCGGCCCGCTGCTGCTGGTGCTGCTGCCGCATCAATTTCTGCAGCTGCCGCCCCACGCCGTCCGGGCCGTCGAAGCCAACCAGCACGGTGCCGCCAATCACGAAGGTGGGTACCCCGGGGGTGCGGATGCCGGCTCGGCCACTGATCGCCCGCAGCTCGGCCAGGGCCTCGGGATCACTCTCCAGGCGATGCAGCCGCAGCTCCCATGACGGCTGACGTCGTTGCAGCTCGTCCAGGTAGGCCTCGGCCGCGGCGCAGTGGGGGCATCCCTGGCTCACATACACGTGCAGCACTGGAGCTGGAGCCGAGGGCTGGGGCCGCACCGGCGCCGGCAGCGGGGCCAGGGCCAGCAGTAGAGCCGCGACCAGGGCCAGCAGCCGCGCCGCGCCGCGCCCCAGCCTCTGGACGCTTAGTGGAGACATGGGCGGCAGCTCCGGCACAATGCGTGCACAGTCATAGTTGGGTTGAGGCCATGCCCAGACCCCAGCTGCTGGAGGAGTTCAGTCAGTTCTTCCGGCTGTTGAGTGAGCCGGCCCGGCTGCAGCTGCTCTGCCATCTCAAGCAGGGACCGATGGATGTAACCAGCCTGATCGAGGCCACCGGTTTCAGCCATTCGCACATCAGCCGCCAGCTGGGTCAGCTGCTGCGGGCAGGGTGAGCTCCCCTCGCTGGGCGGTCCGCTGTGTCTGATCTCGGTGTGTCCTGCTGCCAGAACGTTTGAACCTCGCCGCGTAGCAATGGGCACGCTCCGCGGCCCCGCCCTTGCGGCCAGCTCGGTCAACATAGAAGTGTGATGGTGTTTAACCATCTTTCAAGTCAGCGGGTCATGAAAGAGCTCATCAAGGCGATCCATGCCCACCTGGCTGCCGAGGTTCAGGCCAGCCACACCGCCCTGGTCCATGAGCAGGGCAGCGGTTCTCTTGGGGTTGCCTGACCCCCGCTTGATTGGTCCTATTGCTTCCCTTGCCATGACAGCTAGCCATCCTGGTCGCCGCAAGGACCTCCACTGGCAGCCTCCCTGGCGTCAGGGCCGCAATTGTCACGGCAGCTGCCGTGGCCAGGAACGCCAGAGCGGTGCTCTGACGGTGGCGCTGCTCGGCATGCCCAACACGGGTAAATCCACCCTCTACAACCGGCTCACTGGCGGTAATGCTCAGATCGCCAACTGGCCCGGCCTCACGGTGGAGCTGCTGCGCGGCGCCATGCCGGCTGACCGCAGCGGCCGCAGCTACCAACTGGTGGACCTGCCCGGCATCCACGATTTAAGCGGCAGCAGTGAGGACGAGGCGGTTGTGCAGCGCTTCCTGCGCCAAACACCGCCGAATCTGCTGCTGGTGGTGCTCAACGCCACCCAGATCGCCAGCCAGCTGCGACTGCTGCTGCAGCTCAAAGCCCTGGCTATCCCGATGGTGGTGGCGTTGAACATGAGCGACGAAGCTCGGCATTTTGGCATCGCAATCGATGCCGGCGGCCTGGGTGAGTCGCTCGGACTGCCCGTGCTGGCCGTGAGTGCCCGCCGCAACCAGGGCATGCACAAGCTGATCGGGCGAGTGCACCGGCTGGGCGAGGGGCTCGGCGGAGAGCCTCGAGAAGCCGCTCTGGATCAGGCCTTGGTCGAGATACCCCAGGCCTGGGTGGAGGGGCTGCTGGCACTCCATGTGCAGCTACCGCCTCGATTGATCAACAGCCGCACGCGTCTGGCGGATCGGGTTCTGCTCCACCCGCTGGTGGGTCTGGTGCTGTTTCTGGGCATCGTGCTGGCGCTGTTCCAGCTGCTCTATGCGGTGGGTGCGCCAGCCCAGGACCTAATGGGCGGCGGCATCGACTGGATCCAGAACGCGATCCTGGAACCGGTTCTGGCGGCACTCAATTCGCCGCCGTTTCTGCGCGACTTCCTGGTCGATGGCGTGTGGCTGGGGGTGGGCACGGTGGCCACCTTCCTGCCGATCATCTTTCTCTTCTACCTAGTGCTCGCCGTGGTGGAAGACTCTGGCTACCTGCCGCGGGCTGCCTTCTTGATGGATGGCTTCATGCGCTGGATCGGACTGGATGGCCGTGCCTTCGTGCTGCAGGTGATCGGCTTCGGTTGCAACGTGCCCTCGATCCTGGGCACCAGGGTGATCCGCGACCGGGGCATGCGACTGCTGTCGATGCTGGTGATCCCCTTTGCCCTCTGTCAGGCCCGGCTCACGGTGTTCCTGTTCATGGCCGACGTGTTCTTCCCCAAGCCCTGGTGGGCACCAGGGCTGGTGGTGTTCGGCTTTTATGTGCTCAGCTTCGTGGCCGTGGTGATCACTGGCCTGCTGTTCAAGCGCGCCTACCCGTCCCAGGAGGCCTTCGTGCTGGAGCTGCCGCCTTATCGCACCCCGAGCCTGAGCACGATCCTGCGCCGGGGCTGGATGCAGACGTTGAACTTCCTGGCGACCACGCGCACGTTCATCGTGCTAGGTGCGGCGGCGATCTGGCTGCTCACCAACCTGCCGCCTGGTGCCGTCCAAGGAAGTGGTGCCAGCATCGCCGATGGGATCGGCCGGCTGTTCCAGCCCCTGCTGGCCCCGATCGGCATGAATCCAGCGCTCACTGTGTCGCTGTTCTTTGGTGTCATCGCCAAGGAGATCCTGCTGGGGGCGATGGCCGTGATCTACAAAACCAGCGAGACGGGCCTGGCTGGTGTGATTGGCAGCTTGATCACGCCGCTGCAGTCGCTGAGCTTCATGACATTCGTGCTGCTCTATACCCCCTGCCTTGGCACCGTGGCCGCCCAGCTGCAGGAATCGAAGAGCCGGACGTTTGCCCTGCTGTCGTTGAGTTGGTCGTTGCTGCTGGCCTGGCTGATGGCCCTGGTGGTGTTCCAGGGCGGCCGGCTACTGGGCTTTGGTTTGTGAATCAGGCTGGGCCAACTTCCATCTCCTGGGCATGCTCGTGGCGCAGCATGAATTCCAGGAAGCCGCAGGCGAGGTGCAGGATGCCGCCTGGCTTGCCGCGGCGCACCACCTCGATCTCTGCTCCCGGCTGCACCCCCAGCGCCCGCAGGCGCTGCACCAGCACCGGATGGGCTGGCAGGGTTTGCAGTGTGACCCTGGCCCCTTGACTGACGCTGCTTAACGGCATCGTGATGAAAGGATTCTGGAATAAATCTAGGACTGATTCGTTCTGCAGCCGGGTGCGATTTGGCACAACAGACGGTGCGGCAAGCCGACCCCCACCTGCAAAACAAAGCCCGAAGCCTCGGCCCCGGGCGTTTGCCATGCTCCGCCATGTTGCCTTCTCAAGGGGGTGCGGGCGCAGCTGCCGGCGCTGGCACCTAGGGCGGTGCAGTGGACGGCCGTTCAGGCCAGGAACATCACATCTTGTCGGCGGCGGCAAGGGCGGTAGCGCGTTCGACACCGGTCTTCACTGGAGGCAAGGGGTTTTCATGAAGCGGGCTTCATGGCGACGGGCTCGACCATGTCGGCGGCGGCGAGAGGAACCCAAGTGCCTGCAGGCTGGCGCGCCTGAACTCGAGCCATCAGAGCTGCACGTGAGGCTCATGTTCAACTCGCAATGCACCGCTTGCTTCTGCACATTTATCTGAGGTACTGAATCAACAGTCAACACTCGTAGGGCACTGCAGATCAACTGCGGCAAATCAGCCGCTGATTCAATGCCTAGGTTTGACTACCAGAGCGGTATTCTATTTCTATCGTGCCAATGCAAGCAGCATGCTATCGATTATGCCAATCAATGTTCTTGACCCTTTCATCAACATTTGAAGGCAGAAAGTCTGTGCGAGACAGCATTGGGAGAGGCAAATGGGGAGTCCAGTGATAGGCCATGATTTCAAAAGGAATGCGTTTGTGTGTTGCCACATCCATGCACGTCAGGATCAATATCTGCCGATCCTGAGCCCAGGTTGCTTTCAGTGGCTCTAAGAGCCAGCGCAGTTTCAAGGCCAGCTTATGAACGCAGCAGCCTCAGCGATGACTTGGCTTCTGTCCGAGTGCTCCGAATCAGACCCAATCTAAATATCGCCTAAGGCACTGTCAATGAGATTTCTCTAGCCAGTCATTCATGCGTTCACGCAAGCAGTTATGAAGCGTATTGTGCTGCTAGCTGGCTTTGAAGCTTTCAATTCTGGCCTTTATCGCCAGGCTGCAGAGCAAGCGATGGTGCAATGCCCAGGGCTGGAGGTTGGCGTATTCAGCGACCGTGAGCTGGCCGCATCAGCCGATACGGTGGCCGCCTCACTCACCAATGCCGATGCCTTTTTCGCCAGCCTGATTTTTGATTTCGACCAGGTCGAATGGTTGCGCCAGCATGCGGCCGAGATACCAATCCGGTTGGTGTTCGAATCGGCAATCGAGCTGATGCAGTTGACCTGCTTAGGTCACTTCACGATCGGCGGCAGCAGCGCCGGCATTCCCAGGCCGATTCAGGCCCTGCTGGCCAAGTTCGGCAGCGGCCGCGAGGAAGACAAGCTGGCTGCTTATTTCGGCTTTCTCAAGGTGGGGCCGAAGTTGTTGCGTTTCCTGCCCTCCCGCCGGGCCCAGGATCTGCGCCACTGGTTGATTCTTTACCGCTACTGGAATGCGGGTGGCCTCGACAACGTCACCGCCCTGTTTCTGTACCTGGCCCGCCATGGCCTGGGGCTTCAGCCCCAGGCGATCCCGCCGCTGCGGGAGTCGCCCGATCTCGGCCTGTGCCACCCCGACCACGAGGGCTACTTTCCGAATCCCCGTGACTACCTGAGCTGGTTCCACCGCACCCGCCCCCAGAGCACACCAACACAGGGCAACTGGCCTGTGGTGGGGCTGCTGCTCTACCGCAAGCATGTGATCACCGGTCAGCCCTACATCCCCCAGTTGATCCGCGCCTTCGAGGCCGCCCAGCTGGTGCCGCTGCCGGTGTTCATCAACGGGGTGGAAGGCCATATGGCCGTGCGCGACTGGATGACCAGTACCAGCGAACAGGCCTTATCCGGTGAACTCAGCGGCGGCCGTCGCCAGGCTGTGGCTGTGGATGCGATCGTTTCCACGATCGGCTTCCCCCTAGTCGGCGGTCCGGCCGGGTCGATGGAGGCAGGCCGCCGCGAGCAGGTGGCCCAGCGCATCCTGCGCGCCAAGAACGTTCCCTATGTGGTGGCAGCACCGCTGCTCATCCAGGACTTGCACTCCTGGACCCGCCACGGCATTGGTGGTCTGCAGAGCGTCGTGCTGTTCGCCCTGCCCGAGCTCGATGGCGCGATCGATCCAGTTCCCCTCGGGGGACTGGTGGGCGATCGGATCTATCTGATTCCCGAACGGCTGCGGCGCCTCACGGGGCGCCTGAGCGCCTGGATCGCCTTGCGCCGTAAATCCGCTGCTGAGCGGCGCGTGGCGATCGTGCTCTACGGCTTTCCTCCGGGCTATGGCGCCACCGGCACCGCCGCCCTGCTCAACGTGCCCGACTCCCTGATGGCGCTGCTCCGGGCGCTGGTCCGCCAGGGCTACAGGGTCGGAACCTTGCCGGCCAGTGGCGAAGCGTTGCTACGTCAGGTGAAGGAGGCCGATGACACCTGGGTCAGCCGCATCCCGGAAGGAGAGCGCTTCGAAGATTGGACAGGTGCCAGCGTGACGGTGGAGACCCTGCGGCGGTGGCTCGGGCCGCTGCACACCAGACGCATCGAGAACCAGTGGGGACCGCTGGGCGATACCGGCATCCGCACCCTGGCGGACCGCTTTCTGCTGGGTGGTGTGGAGCTGGGCAACGTCTGGATCGGTGTGCAGCCGCCGCTGGGGGTGGCGGGCGATCCGATGCGGCTCATGTACGAACGGGATCTCACCCCCCACCCCCAGTACGCCGCCTTCTACGGCTGGCTGCAGCACGACTTCCAGGCCGATGTGGTGGTCCACTTCGGGATGCACGGCACGGTGGAGTGGCTGCCGGGCTCACCCCTGGGGAACACGGGCTACTCCTGGTCCGACCTGTTGCTGGACAACCTGCCGCATCTGTACGTCTACGCGGCTAACAACCCCTCCGAGTCGATGCTCGCCAAACGGCGCGGCTACGGCGTGATCGTGTCCCACAACGTGCCCCCCTATGGCCGTGCCGGCCTCTACCGGGAGCTGATCGCCCTGCGCGACCTGATCGCCGAATACCGGGAGGACCCCGAGCGCAATGCCGCTCTCTGCGACGGCATCCTCAAGCAGGTGGGCGATAGCGGCCTCGATGCCGACTGTCCGGCACCGGAGAACGCCAGCACCGACAGGGTCGCGTTCGACGCCTGGATCGTGCGACTGGGTGCCTATCTGCAACTGCTGGAAAGTCGGCTGTTCTCCAGCGGCCTGCACACCCTCGGCCAGCCGCCGGATCAGGAGCAGCGCCTGGCCTATCTGAAGGCCTATGTGGGCCCGGCGCTGCCGGCGGAGCTGCTCGAGGCGATCAGCCGGCTGACCCCGGCCACCGATGAGGCGGGACTGCGCGCCCAGGCGGCGGAGCTGGAGCAGCTTCATCGCGGCACCAGCGGCGAAGGCGCAGCGGCAGGGGCTGATCGCTCCAGGCAGCTGCTTGAGGCCCTGCGCGTCTGCCAGCTGCTGGAGCGCAGCACCGAGGAGATCGACCATCTGCTCGATGGCCTGGGCGGCCAGTACATCCCGCCAGCCCCAGGCGGTGACCTACTGCGCGACGGCCCCGGCGTCCTGCCCACCGGCCGTAACATCCATGCCCTCGATCCCTACCGCATGCCCTCGGCGGGTGCGCTGGTGCGGGGCCGCCAGATCGCGCTGCGGATCCTGGAACAACACAGGTCGAACAACAAAGGTGCCTGGCCGGAAACCGTGGCGCTGATGCTCTGGGGCCTCGATGCGATCAAGACCCGGGGTGAATCCCTGGCGATACTGCTGGAGCTGGTGGGAGCCGAGCCGGTGAAGGAGAGCACCGGGCGGATCGTGCGCTACGAGCTCCGGCCACTGGAGAGCCTGGAACATCCCCGCATCGACGTGCTGGTGAACCTCTCCGGCATCTTCCGCGACAGCTTCGTGAACATCGTCGAGTTGCTCGACGACCTGTTCCGCCGCGCCGCCGAAGCCGACGAACCGCCGGAGCGCAACGCCATCCGCCGCCACGCGCTGCAGCTGGCGGCCGAGGGGATCGAGAACCCCAGCGCCCGCCTGTTCTCTAACCCCGCCGGCGACTTCGGCTCGCTGGTCAATGACCGGGTCACCGACGCCAACTGGGAGAGCGGGGAGGAGCTGGCGAACACCTGGCAGGGCCGCAATGTGTTCAGCTATGGCCGCGCCGATAAAGGGGAAGCTCGGCCCCAGGTGCTGGCCGCCCTGCTGCGCAGCACCGATCGGGTGGTGCAGCAGATCGATTCGGTCGAATACGGCCTCACCGACATTCAGGAGTACTACGCCAACACCGGTGGCCTGAAACGCGCCGCCGAAGTGGCCCAGCAGGCCAGCCGGCCCGGGAGCCGGGTGGCGGCCAGCTTCGTCGAGTCGTTCTCGCGCGACACCACACCGCGGGATCTGGAGGAGCTGCTGCGGCTGGAATACCGCACCAAGCTGCTCAACCCCCGCTGGGCCCAGGCGATGGCTGCGATGGGGTCGGGTGGGGCCTATGAGATCTCCCAGCGGATGACGGCCCTGATCGGCTGGGGCGGCACCACCGGATTCCGGGATTCCTGGGTGTACGACCAGGCCGCTGACACCTACGCCTTTGATGCGGCGATGGCCCAGCGACTGCGGGACGCCAATCCGGAAGCCTTCCGCAACGTGGTGGGTCGCATGCTCGAGGCCAACAGTCGAGGACTGTGGAACGCCCCGACTGAAAAAATCGACCAGCTGCGCAACCTCTACGACCTCACCGACGCCGAACTGGAGGGCGTGACGGTGGCGCCGGAGCCGTAGTGGCCGTTTCGACGACTGCCTTTCCCATCAATGCCGTGGTGGGACAGGACTCCATCCGCCAGGCCCTGCTGCTGCTGGCGGTGGATCCCGGCCTGGGTGGAATCGTGATAGCCGGGCGCCGGGGAACGGCCAAGTCGGTGCTGGCCCGCGCTCTGCACGCCCTGCTGCCACCGATCCGGGTGATCCGCCGTTCCTGCTGCAATGCCGATCCGGCCGATCCGGGCGACTGGGACGACGCCACCCGGGCCCATCGCGCCACGATCAGCCGCAACCCCGTCAGCGCCCTGAAGCCATCGCCATTCGTGCAGGTCCCGCTCGGGGTCAGTGAAGATCGCTTGCTCGGCTCAGTCGACGTGACGGCTTCGATCAGGCGGGGGCGGCCGGTGTTCCAGCCTGGGCTGCTGGCGGAAGCACACCGGGGTGTGCTCTACGTCGATGAAATCAACCTATTGGATCCCGGTCTCGCCAATCTGCTGTTCACGGCGGTGGATGGGGGCATCAACCGGGTGGAACGGGAGGGAATCAGTTTTCAGCATCCCTGCCGACCGCTGCTGATCGCCACCTACAACCCGGCCGAGGGAGAGCTACGGGCCCATCTCATCGATCGACTGGCCATGGTGCTCTCAGCCGACACCCCCCTGAGCCTGGAGGAGCGGGTGGAGGCGGTGGCGCGGGTGCAGCAGCAGGCTGCAGACCCGGATGCCTTCTGGCAGCGCCATGGCCCCGGCCTGCTGGATCTGCAGCACCGAATCACCACGGCCCGCCGTCTGCTGAAGCGGGTGAAGCTGTCGCCGCTGCAGGTGCGTTACGTGGTGGACGAGGCAATCCGCGCCAGGGTGGAGGGCCACCGCGGTGATCTGTTCGCCGTGCGAGTGGCCAGGGCCCAGGCCGCCCTGCAGGGTCGCCGCCGTGTCGAGGCGGCCGATCTGCAATTGGCCGTGGAACTGGTGATCCTGCCCCGTTCCGCGGCTCTGGCTCTGCCTCCCGACCGTGAAGCGGAGCCATCACCGCCCGCGGAGCCCCAGGGCGAGCCGGCCGGGACACCAGAGCCGGAGGAGCAGCCACCAGTCTCGGACGCCACGGCGGATCAGCCAGCCAGCCAGGCCATCCCCGACAGCTTTCTATTTTCGCCGGAAGGGGTGCTGCTGGATCCACACCTGCTGGCCCAGGCCGCGCGTATCAAGCGCCGCCACGGCAAAGCCGGCGGCGGCGGCCTGGTGCGCTCTCCCGACCGGGGGCGCTATGTGAAACCACTGCTGCCCCATGGACCGATCCATCACATCGCCATCGATGCCACCATGCGGGCCGCAGCACCGCATCAGCGGGCGCGGCGACGGGCACTGGGACGCCGGCAGGGGCCGAAGCTGCTGCTGCGGGAAGACGATCTGCGCGTCAAAGAGCTGCTGCGCAAGGCCGGAGCACTGGTGATCTTCGTGGTGGATGCCTCGGGGTCGATGGCCCTCAACCGGATGCAGGCCGCCAAAGGGGCAGCGCTGCAGTTGCTGGAAGAGGCCTGCCGCAGCCGCGACCAGGTGGCGCTGATCACCTTCCGCGGCAGGCGCGCCGAGGTGCAGCTGGCCCCCACCCGCTCGATCACCGCAGCCAGCCGCCGACTGGCGCGGCTCCCCTGCGGCGGCGGCTCACCGCTGGCCCACGGCCTGGCGCTGGCGGTGCGCGTCGGTGAGAACGCACGCCGATCAAAGGAAGTCGGCGAAATCCTGATCGTGTTGATCAGCGACGGCAAGGCGAATGTGTCGCTGCACTACTCGCTGGCCTCCACCAGCGACGCGATGCCGCAACGGGTTGTGCTGGCGGAGATCCGCCAGGAGGTGCTGGAGATCGCTGCGGCCCTCAGGGGGTTGGGCATCGAACTCCTGGTGATCGACACCAGCACTAGCCATCGCCCATCTGCCCTGGCCGCAGAACTGGCGCGGCAGGGAGGCGGACGGCATCAATCCCTGCCCGCGGCGACCCGGCAGGAGATCACCGCCACCACGCGCCAATGGCTTACCCAGCGAGTGAAGCCCTGATCCCAGGAGTAGGGGATCGGGCAACGGACCGGCCCTCCAGATCGCAGCGTTCCTGCATGACACAGAAGGTGTGGTGAAGAACAGTGATGGAGATCCGATGCGGCTTGCGGAACAGCGGTGCGGCAAGGGTGCGAGATGAGTCCATAGGGCCAATTCCGGCTATGCAGTGGCTGCCCCCCTACCGCCGCCAGGGGATCGGCAGTCGCTTCTACCAGCACTCCCTCCAGGCAGCCAGGCGCCTGGGCTTTCGAATGATGCAGTTCAACCTGGTGGTGAGCACCAATACCGCCGGCATCCCTTGCTGGCAGCGCAATGGCTTTCAGGTCATCGGCACTCTGCCGGGGGCTTTCGCCTCAAGCAGTTGGGTTACGTCGATGCCTTAGTGATGTTCCAGCAGTTGCTCTAAAGCGGGCCTAAGTCATTCCATCAACGCGGAAATAGCCCGGAATTATCTCTGGGCTGCGGATGGCGATCTTCACATGCGTGCTGGCTCGAAAGCCCGCGCCGGGATAAGCGAGGTCACCTTCTTCAAACACCCATAGACGCTGTTGTAAGCATCCATTCCTTGCCATGCGAACGGTGCCATGCGAACGGTGCTGGTGCACCAAATGGCAGACACTGAAGGTAGGCGGATGCCAGGGCGGCGGTCTGTGAGTTCCGCAACCTTCATCAACGCTGAGCGGAAGCTGGCCCTTTGCTTGCGGGTCAGTCCTCGGGCTCCAGGCTGAGGGGCGGCAGCTGATTACGCCACTGCTCCAGCGCCAGCACTGCCAACAGCAACACCAGCAGGGGCATGCCGATAGCTAGGTCAAGCTCCTTGAACCTTGCCAGTACAGGTGTGCGCATCTGAAGCTGTTTATGGGCGCCTCCCTCCCCCGGCCGGTGGCACCGGCCGTCAGGCTCGAAACCCCGATCGAGGAGTGGCCCTACCTCGACATTGAGGTGCTGGTTAAAACCCGCAGCCGCAAGGTCTGCATGACCTGCCATTTGGTTCCGGCCCCATGCCGGGGTGCACTGCATCCCGGTGCTTACCTCACCAGGCGCTGGAGGTAACACCGCAGGGAGCTGATGCGAGATGAGGCGATTAAGTTCTTGGCCCAGAAGCGCAGAGCCGGTGCAGGCCACAAAGCAATCCCACCTTGCCCCTATCTGCAGCCAGAAGCAATGCGTTTAAAAGCTGATTGTGCTGAGCCGCTGGCCCAGCGATGCTGTGCTCATCAACCCAGGAGGCGCCCAACATGGACGACACGCCACCCCGCCAGGTTCAAGAAGCACGCTGACTGCAGGCCCCTGCTCCAACAGTCTTTATTTATTAGTGGGCGGGTCGTTCAGCCGGGCAATAG
>CAZKER010000080.1:0-2618 GCA_964551845.1 uncultured Cyanobium sp. | reverse complement strand
GCTGCCTGCCGCTGCCCCCCTGCCCGTTGCGCCTTCGACTCCCCCGCCATCGGCTGCTGCCAGTCGTGGCGACCTGCTTGAAGTCACAGCACCGATGGTCGCCACCT
Source organism: uncultured Cyanobium sp. (assembly GCA_964551845.1). GTDB lineage: Bacteria > Cyanobacteriota > Cyanobacteriia > PCC-6307 > Cyanobiaceae > Cyanobium_A. The sequence goes on along the minus strand of CAZKER010000080.1, from coordinate 2,511 downwards.
TCTATCGGTCTGCTGCCCCTGGCGAAGCACCATTTGTCGAAGTGGGTGCCCGCATCAAGGTTGGCCAGACCGTCTGCATTCTTGAAGCGATGAAGCTGATGAATGAGCTGGAGTCTGAGGTGGGTGGTGAGGTGGTTGAAATCCTGGTGGAAAACGGCACCCCCGTGGAATTCGGCCAAGTGCTGATGCGAGTGCGGCCGGCCTGAGCGCTTAGCCCAGATCTCTTGCCGTAACCAGGGCCGCTGCCATGCTGTCGGCCCTGGCCCGGCCTTGGCCAGCGATCGCGAAGCCCGTGCCGTGATCTGGCGAGGTACGCATAAACGGCAACCCCAGCGTGGTGTTGACGGCAGCATCAAAGGCCAGCAGTTTCACCGGGATCAGGCCTTGGTCGTGATACATCGCCAGGTAGCCGTCTGGGCCTGATCCGGGGCCTGTCCAGGCGGCGGCTGCGCTGAGCCAGCAGGTGTCCGGTGGCAATGGTCCTTCAAGGTGCACCTCTGGATGCCGCAGGCGCCAGTCGTCCAGGGCTGCTTCCAGCCAGGTGCTCTCCTCCTGCCCCAGGCGTCCAGCCTCGCCGGCATGGGGATTGAGTCCTGCCACTATCAGGTGGGGGGCTGGGTTGAAGCGCTGGCAGAAGGCCAGCAGCCCATCCAGCTTGCGTTGCACTAAGGCTCCGTCCAGATGGTGGGGTACGGCGGCCAGGGGAATGTGGGTTGTGGCCAGAAGGGTGTTGAGGCGCCAGTGGCCCGCGGGTGCTAGCGCGGTGAACAGCATCGAGGCCCCAGGACTGCCGCTGAGTTCAGCCAGTCGCTCGGTCTGCCCTGGGTAGGGGTGGCCAGCGGCGTGCCAGCTGGCCTTGGCGATTGGGGCCGTCACCAGGGCGCGGCAGCGGCCGCTTTGCACCACTTCGACGGCTGCGGTGAGCCAGGTGAAGCTTGCTGCTCCGCAGGCCGGGGTGCTTTGTCCTGGCTGGCAGTCTTCCAGCAGCGGCAGATCGAGAATGTCCAGCTCTGCCGGATCCCGCAGCGGTTCGCTGCTGTGGAGTTGCAGCTGCTGGTAGCTGGTTTCCAGCCAGCGGCGGCAACCCACGAGCAGGGGCTGGTGTGAGCGCCATTCCGCTCTGGCCAGGGCTTTGAGGGTTACCTCGGCACCGATGCCGGCCGGATCACCCAGGGCAATGGCCAGCCGGGGTGGGGTGGGGTTGGATGGGGTCTGGCCGCTCGTGGTGGAGCCCATGCTGCGCTGGTTGTTGCTGGGGGGTCTGTTGTTGGGTCTGGGCACAGGGCTCAGCAAGGGCTGGATTGAGTTGCGTTGGGGGCGGCTGCTTGCCGATCTGGGTCTTCCCTACGTGGTCGATCCCGGTGATCTACGGGACTGCCCGCCAGCCAGCTCTTCCGTTAAACAGGCCCGATAGCCCTCCTGGTAACTGGGATAGAGGAGGGTGTAGCCCAGTTGGTGGGTGAGCAGCTGGTTGCTGACCCGGCGGTTTTCAGCCCAGAAGCTGCGGGCCATGGGGCTCATGCTGCTGGCGATGGCGGCGTAGTGCTCCATTGGTGGCAGTTTGTGTCCCAGTAGATGGGCTGCATAGCCCAGGGTCTCGCTAGAGGGGCAGGGGCAGTTGTCGGTCACATTGACCACTGTTGGGCGCTCCTGCTTTGGCAGGGCAAGGCAGTGCAGTAAGCAACCGACGATGTCGTCGACGTGCACCCGGCAGAACACCTGGCCAGGCTTGTGGATGAGACGGCTCTGTCCCGCTTGCAGGGCCGCAAATGGCGAGCGGTTGGGGCCGTAGATGGCTGGCAGCCGGAAGATTTGCACAGGTAGTCCCGAAGCCAGCCACGCCTGCTCCGCCGCCACCCGGGCCCGGCTGCGGCCGGCGCGGGCTGGGGTTGGGGCGGTTTCGTCAACCCAGGCCCCACCGGTGTCGCCATAGACGCCTGTGGTGGAGAGATATCCCAGCCATTGCAGGGGCATCTGCTGCAGGGTTGGCCCCAGTAAGCGCAGCGCCGGATCGCCCCGGTCTGGATCAGGCGGCACGCAAACCACCACGTCCGTGATGCCGGCCAATGCGTTAGGGGCTGGCAGGGCGGCGTTATCGGTGGCGCCGCCTGGGGAGCTGTTGAACAGGAGCCACTCCAGCCCGTCGCCGTCAGAGCGGCTTTGGCGGCTGGTGAGGCGAACCCCTAGGCCGCTGCGGCGGGCGGCCTGGGCAAGCCGCAGGCCCGTGTATCCGCCGCCGATCACCAGCAGCTGCCTACTTGGCTTGACAAGCGCCTGGATCATGAGTACATCTGTATCATCCTTGAGGTGGTCGCCATGACGGTCTCCGTTTTTCCGGTCCCCGGTTCCCGTGTTTCGGGCTCCTTTGGCCCTGGCTTGCGGGCTGCTGTGGCCTTCCCGGCACCAATTTCTCAGACGCCGGGCTCCCCAAGGTCCCGGTCTCGCGCCAATGGTGGTGAGATTGCCGCGCCGGCGATTCTGGTGGGAGTGCTGCTGTTGCTGGCCTTAGTG
>CAZKER010000079.1:0-8919 GCA_964551845.1 uncultured Cyanobium sp. | reverse complement strand
CCGCCGCCGCCGTAGAGGCCCAAACCCAAGCACCCATTAAGGGATCCATCACCCTGGCCGACCTGCTGCGACGCTCCGGCTTCCACAGCAGCGATCTAGTGCGCCTGGGCCTGGCCCCAGCGGAGTTGCCGTGCGATGTACGCGATGGCGCTGAGATCGACATCAAATACAGCGGCTACCTAGCCCGCCAGCAGCAGCAGATCGACCAGGTGAAAAAGCAGGAGCACCGGGCCATACCGGCAGACGTTGATTACGCCGCCATCGGCACCCTTTCAAAAGAAGCCCGGGAAAAACTCAGCACGATCCAACCCCTCAGCCTGGGCCAGGCCGCCCGCATCCCGGGGGTCAGCCCAGCCGACGTCACCGCCTTGCTGTTGTGGCTCGAGCTGCGCAAACGCCAAAGCTCGTCAAGCCCGAAAAGAGCCGGTACTGTGAAAGCCACGACATAACAGGGCAAGGCAATTGAGTCCGGTACGAGGCATCCCCACCTCCAGGGCCTACTGGGATCTCAAGGCCGAACAGGTACTTAATCGGGTCTTCGAGACTGAAAAGCCAATCGAAGTGGAAGTCTGCGAAACCCCCTCACTATTTCCTGCCCCCAGCAGTATTCCAGTCGAGCTGCAGGATCAACCACCAAGCAAACCAAGCCTGTTGCTGCCCGGAGCCAATATCACTGTGATGGTGTTAGCAGGGATCGTCCTAGTCGCACTCGGCACTTGGAACCAAAGCCAGCAGGCGATTCGGCAGGAGCGCAGCATGCTGCTGATCGAGCGGCTGCGCGCCATGGGGCCAGGCACGACCACGTCCCAAGCCGCAGCACCCCATGGGGAAACTCAAGCTGGAATGCCTGCCCCACCTCCACCGGGCGAGCCCTGGATGGAAGCGCTGTCCAGCCTGCCGGCAAGCAGCGCCCCCCCGACCGATGTACTGAAGGTGCCTGTAAGCAGCCAAATCACCAGCCCAGCGCCAACTCCTACTGGCTCAGACAGTAGTAAAGGAGGCAACCCGCCCCAGCTGGTGGGGGTGGTACAAGTACCTGGGCAGGGTGGATCCGCAATCTTCCAATTAGGCGGTAGCTCCACCAGCGCTGCCGTTGGCGAGAGCATCGGCAGCAGCGGCTGGCGGCTGCACTCAGCCAGCGGCGACACGGCGGTAATTGAAAAGGGCGGCGAACAACGCCAGATCAGCATCAGCAGCGGCTTTTGAGCCCAACTCAACCAGCAGTGAACCGAACAAGCGTAATCAGCGTCTGCTTCAACAGCTCGGCAGTGCTTGAGTCACTACTGCGCACAATACCGACAACAACATCTATTATTTTGGTGGACAACGGATCTGGCGATTTAGCCATCATCCAAGACCTGGCAAAGTCATATAATGCTCTTTTGATTAGCAACCCAGGCAACTCAGGCTTTGGCAGCGCCTGCAATCAAGGGGCGAGTTTCTGCAAGACAGAATTTCTCTTCTTTATTAATCCAGATAGCATTCTAAGGCCCTCGACAATCGCACTGCTGGAATCGGCAGCCGACACCCACCCAAAAGCCTCCTGCTTTAACCCCCGCATCATTAACCGCCAAGGCAAGGATTCATTCAAACGGCGCAGCTGCCTGCTGAAACCGGAACAAATCATGCCCCGCGGCACGCCTCTACAGGCAAGCGAAGTACCCGTACTCTCTGGCGCGGCACTCTTTGTCAGAAAAGAAGCTTTTGATCAAATCGGTGGATTCGACACTAATATTTTTTTATACCACGAAGACGACGACATCAGCATAAGACTTCGCAAACAAGTGGGCCAGGCTTGGATTATTCCCGAAGCACAAGTTGTGCATCTAAGCGGTCACTCCAGCGGGCGCTCAGCCGCCGTCACAGCCTTAAAGGCTTGGCACATGGGTCGGTCGCTAGTTTATACCACAACTAAACATCATATCAACCACGCTTACCGCAAAGCCCTATTCTCAGCCCTGAGACAATTGCTATCACCAGCAACAATCCTAAGCAAGCGCAAATTCTGGAAGCATCGCGCTTTTCTGCAGGGAGTTCTCAGCGCTCGCAAAGATCAAGGCGCCATGAGCCTGCAATGCCCCTATGCCATCAGCCGGCCATAAAGAGCATTGATTTTGCCTGCCTCGCTCTCAAGCGAATGCCGCTCAATAATGCGTTGACGTCCCTGCTTCCCCATACGCCACAACAAGCCAGGATCAGAGAGAAGGTGCTGCAACGCCCCAATTAATGAATCAGCCGATCCTGTTTGAAAAGAGGCTCCCACCTCGGAATCCACAACCTGTGGCCAAATTCCTGCACCGGAAACCAATACAGCGCGACCACAGGCCATCGCCTCTAAAGGGGTGAGGCCAAAACCCTCAGTTCGAGAAGCTGCCACACACAAAAGAACTCGGCGATAACAGGCCAACACCTCATCACGGTTGAGGTCTCCCAAAAAGACGATCCGCTCACCAAGACCAGCCGCATTGATTTTCCTCTGCATGGCCTCAAAAAAGGTCATGTCCTTGGCCTGACATAAACCCGTAAATACAGCACCGAAATCAGGAAAATCCGGAAGCACCCGAATCAAAGCCTCTACCAGTAGATCTGTCCCCTTACTCGGCCTAAGCCGACCAAAAGCACCAATCCAGTATAAGCCCTGCAATTGCAGAGGAATCACGATCCCAGGCAAAGAAATAGGCTGGCGAAGGGTAGCCAAGCAGTCACCATCGAGCGGGGAATAGTGATCAACATCTACTCCGTGATAAACAACTTCGGCCAGACAATCAAGAAAACCCGCAGAGCGCTCAGAAGTGGCAATTACCGCATCACACTGCTGAAGCAATGCGGCCAGGCATGCCCCAGGGGGCTTAGGAGCTGCGGAGGTAAAAAGAATTTTCCAAGGCTGCTTTAATAGTTTTTTAAGCAAAACTCCAATAGCAATTTCAATATCACGTCGGGCATGCCAAACCCGGTAGCGTCCGTGTGATGGTCGCGACCATCCCTGCCTCAACAGCTGCCCCCATCGCACTTGAGCAGGCAGACCCAGCCCGCCCCAATCCAGCAAGCCAATTGATAAATCCTGGCGCTGCAGGGGCACCAGTGCACGCACCGTCGCCGACACCCCTGTGTAACGGCGGTGCAGGTTGGTAACGACTACATCCGGCAATGCAAACGGCCGCTCGGTCGAACCCAATCCCACTACCAAGGCTTCGCTTCCTAACCTATAGAGCACTGGTTGGGAGTCATCCTCATAACTGCCGACAAGCTGCTGATCTCGCCGGAGCAGCTCTGGCAGCTCAACCTCAGCGACGGCAATACCGCCGCTGGTGACGGCCTGCTGAGCGGCCCTTGGCGCCTGCTGCTTCTGGGTGACGGCAGCCCCACCCGGCACCTGGAGTCGCTGACGGGTAACCCGGTGGAGATCGAACTCATCGCCATGGCGCCTGAGCCAGCCGGCCCAGGGACTGGCGCGCCGCCGCCGCCGGAAATCGTGGAGCTCGATGGTCCCCTGCTGCGGCGCCAGGTGTGGCTGCGCTGTGGCGACAAAACCCTGGCCTGGGCAGAGAGCTGGTGGAATCAAACCCAGGCCGACTCCTACCTGCAGCAGCGGGAGCAGCCGATCTGGCGCAGCTTGACCGCCAACCGGTCTGAACTATTTCGCGAGGTAGATGGCTTGGCCCTTGTTGATGCTCCCTGGCTGGAGCAGCGCTTTGGCCTGGCGGGCCCCTTCTGGAGTCGCCACTACCGCTTTTTCCGCGGAGGCAAGGAGCTCACCGTAATTCGAGAGGTGTTCTCACCGGCCCTTGAGCACTGGCTGGGGCCAGCCAGGATTTGTCACGATTTACAAACTCAGTAACGGCTTGCGGCAATTCGAGGTTGACGGATTGACGCCAGTCGTGCGTTTCCCAGCATGGGGGCACTTGCCTGGGGAACCTGGCCATGACTACAAGTCTCTGGTTGAGCCTCACAGACCTAGGGCGGATCTACGGCATATCCGCCGTGCATTGCGGCCGGCTGCTGAGCGATGCCGGCCTGCGGCAGGAGAACGGTGCCCCCAGCTGCACAGCCCTCAAGCAGGGACTGGCCTATCAACACCATCCCAGCACCAGCAGCTACAACACCGTTTGGAATGGGGAGGGCTGCGCAACGCTGCTGCGGGAGCAGGGTCTGCGGCCCATGGCCGAGCGCAACCTGATCGACCAATGGGCCGATTTGCTCAGCGCCTTAGAGCAGGGATCCCCCTCGATCAGCACCTCCGCCGAGGAGATGGCCAGCGACCTACCTCCAAACCTGGTGACCCAGGTGAACCAGGAGCTGCGCCAGCGGGGCTGCAACTTTCAGGTAAGACGCAAGGCCTCTGCCTGTAGGCGAGCCCGCTCCAGCAGCTCCCGCAGCTGATCCTCGTCGGTGTGGCTGAGGTTGGTGCGCAACAGCTTGGCCTGGGGGGCATGGGCGCGCAGTCGCTCGATCACCCGGTCTGGCGTGGATTCGCGCACCAGCAGGCACAGGGCCGCGCTGCCGCGGGGCAGGGTCTCACCCAGTTCGCGCATGAAGCCATCGTTGATGCCGACGTCGGAAAGGGAGCCCGAGGCCGCGCCCACACCCGCACCTACAGCAGCGCCTAGCAGGGGATTGAGAAACAGCAGGCCCACCAAGGTGCCCCAGAAGCCCCCGCCCAGGGCGCCAGCAGCGGTGAGGTTGATGGCCTGGCGCAGGTGCACCTGGCCTTCGCTGTCATGCTCAACCACCACCGCATCCTCGAGGGCAATCAGCCGCTCACGCTGGATGTCCACCAGCTCGCGGCGCACCTGCTCGGCTTCTTCCGCCTTCGGAAAGCCCACCACCACAAGGCTGCCCATCTCTATTTACTTGCGATTGGGACCAGGCTAATCGGATTGGCGAAGCTGGCCCCTCAGCCACCACCCCGGCGCCTGGTGGAGCGGGGCATGGCGCGGCCCGCAACTGAACCAGCTGATGAGGACTGGGGCTGGGGCTGGGGCGCACTTGGCGACTGCCGCTGCCAGCGGGGCACGGCGAAAGCGCCATCATCTGGCCACTCCCCAGGCTCCACTTCTTGCTGAGGCTGGCCCCGGGGCGGCTCGGCTCGGCGGCGAGAAATAGCGTCCAGGCGGCGGCGCGGCCGGCCCTGGGAGCTGGGTTCGGGGCGGGTCTCCTGCCAGGGCTCTCGCCAGTCGTCCTCGTCTTCAAGGATCCAATCGAGCTTGTTTTCCACCCAACGGCCTAGGCCAGCGAGCCGGCGTCCTTCCCCACGGCTGGCGGTGCGGGAGCCTGGGCGGGCACCGGACACCCCATCCACCAGCTGGCGGCCCGCACTCACCAGGCGATCTATGTCTTTCCAGGATTCAGGCATGGGCCCAGGCTAAGGATCCAGTTACCGACGACGACCCGCCAGCCAGCGCTCCCGGCCCATCCCCACCAAGGCAATGGTGAGGCCTCCGAATTCCAGGGTCCAGAGGAAAACGCCCATGGCAATGCCGTGCTAGCGGGACCTTAGGCCGCCTGCTCAAATCGCAACAGACAACTGGCGTGCCAGCGGCCGCCGTGGAGTCGGTCGCAACAGAAGCGGCAGGCCAAACCCTGCACTCGGCGGCGGTAGGGAGAGCTGACGCCGCAGTTGGGGCAACAGGCCAGCCAGCGGGGCTGCCTGGTGTTGGTGGGCAGCGGGTAGCGGTGACGGATGCTCACCTTGAAGCCGTCCTGGGCGGCGTTGATAGCGGCCATACGGGCGCGGAAATGGGGGCCATGGGCCTCCTCGACCCCAACCACCCGATCCACCCAGGCGTGAATCATTTCGTGGCACAGGGTGCTGAGGGTGGCTTCCTGCGGCAGGGGGTCCAGCAGGGGCCGCGACAGCACGATTTCGCACAGGGGGCGCCCATCGGGATGGCGCCCGCGCCGATAGAGCCCGGCGGTGCGGCGCATCCGGCCGTCGCTCCAGCGCAGGTCTACAAAGCGCTGGCCAGCAGGCGCCAGGCTGCCGTCAAACCACTCCCGATCAAGCCGGTGAAACAGCGGCAGGAGAGGCTCGAGGGGCATGCCGCTGGGGGGCACAAGGGCTGGGCGCATTGTGCCGAGCCCAGGCCCCAGGGCTCGGGATGACGGCTCGTCGGTCAGACTCTGTTCCTCTAAAGCGCAGCTGGATTCGAGATGGATTGGGGTATCGCCCGCGAGATCGGCACCAAGGCCCTGCTGGCCGGCGCCGGATCCCTACTGCTCTTTTGGACTGTGAACGCCGTGAAGCTGGTGCTCAGCGCCCGCGGCATCAACCCATTGATCAAGCAGTTCTTCACCCAGGTGGCGAGCGGCCAGGTGGATGGCGCCTACCTGCTCACCACAAAGAACTACCGCTCCCATGTGAACCGGCAGCAGTTCATTCGCTTCCTGGCTGGACTGCAGCTCAACAAGTACCGCAACCTCAAATCCGGTAGGCCCCGGCTGGATGATGGCCAATTGATCCTCACCGTGAAGCTCAAGAGCGAGGGCAAGGATGAGCTGCCCCTCGACTTCACCTTCGTTCAAATCGACGAGCAGTGGCGGGTTGATCGGATCACCAAGCTGGCAGCGGCCTGATCCAGCTGCCGTGAGCGTCGCTCCCTCCGAACAGGTCCGCGCCAGCGAATTGCGGCGGCTATTACAAAGGGCCGCCCACGCTTACTACGTGCTGGATGCTCCCGAAATGGAGGATCCGGTTTACGACCGGCTCTACAAGGAGCTGCTGGAGCTAGAGACCCTCCGGCCGGAGCTGGTCACCGCCGACAGCCCCACTCAGCGAGTGGGCGGTGCCCCGGCGGAGGGCTTCACCAGCGTGGAGCACCGCATCGGCCTGCTCAGCCTCGACAACGCCTTCAACCTGGGCGAGCTGGAGGCCTGGTATGGCCGGCTGCTCAAAGTGCTCGACCGCGAGCCAGGCGAAGGCGAAGCGGCCCCGGCGCTGGCCATGGTGGGAGAGCTGAAGATCGACGGCAATGCCCTGGCCCTCAGCTACGAGCAGGGGCTGTTGGTGCAGGCCGCCACCCGTGGCGACGGCGAGCGGGGTGAGCAGATCACCGCCAACGTGCGCACCATCGCCTCGGTGCCCCTGCGGCTGCAGCTCGACAACCCACCTGCCTGGGTGGAGGTGCGCGGCGAAGCCCTGATCCCCGATGGCACCTTTGCGACCATCAACACCGAGCGAGCAGCCCGCGGCGAGGCCCTGTTTGCCAACCCTCGCAACGCCTGCGCCGGCACCCTGCGGCAACTGGATCCGCGGGTGGTGGCGGCGCGCCGGCTGGATTTCTTCGCCTACACCCTGCACCTGCCAGACGACTGGCGGCCGGGCCCCAGCGATCCACCCCGGCCCACCAGTCAGTGGCAAAGCCTGGAATGGCTGCAAGCCGCCGGCTTCAAGGTGAACCCCAATGCCGAGCTGCTACCGGATCTGGCTGCAGTGCAGGCCTTCTTCAGCGCCTGGGACACGGGCCGCCGCTCCCTGGCTTACGCCACCGATGGCGTGGTGGTGAAGCTCAACGACCTACGCCTCCAAGACGCTGCCGGCTTCACCCAGAAAGCGCCCCGCTGGGCGATCGCCCTGAAATACGCCGCTGAGGAGGCCCCCAGCACCTTGCTACGGCTGGCCTGCCAGGTGGGTCGCACCGGAGTGGTGACGCCAGTGGCCGAATTCGAACCGGTGCCCCTGGCCGGCACCACGGTGAGCCGCGCCACCCTGCACAACGCCGATCGCCTGGCCGAGCTGGATCTGCACGCCGGCGACACGATCGTGGTGCGTAAGGCCGGCGAGATCATTCCCGAGGTGGTGCGGGTGCTGCCGGAGCTACGTCCTGCTGGCGCGGCCCGGCTGCAGCTGCCTCACACCTGTCCGGAATGCGACTCGGAGCTGGTGCGCGAGCAGGGTGAGGCCGCCACCCGCTGCGTCAACAGCAGCTGCCCGGCGATCCTGCGCGGCGCCCTGCGCCACTGGGTGAGCAAGGGGGCCCTGGATGTGGACGGCCTGGGAGCAAAGCTGATCGAGCAGCTGGTGGATCGGGGCCTAGTGCGCTCCATCGCCGATCTCTATGGCCTCGATGCGGCCCTGCTGGCCAGCCTGGAGCGCATGGGAAGCAGGAGCGCCGACAACCTGGTGAGTGCCCTAGCCGCCTCCAAGGCACAACCATGGCACCGCCAGCTCTACGGCCTGGGAATCCACCACGTGGGCGAGGTGAACGCCAAGGCATTGGCCAAGGCTTTCCCCAGCGTGGCGGCACTCGCTGGCGCGGCCACTGCCAGCAACCCAGAAACACTGGAGCCGATCACCGCCGTGTTCGGCATCGGCGCTGAAATCGCCCAATCACTGCAGCAGTGGTTTGCCACCCCTGCCAACCAGCTACTGCTGGAGCAGCTGCAGGGGCTGGGCTTCTCGCTGGCAGCCGGGCCCGAGGAGCTGGCAGCAGCAGGCGGCAGGGCGCCCCTAGCCGGGCAGACCTTCGTGCTCACAGGCACCCTGCCGTCTTTGAGCCGCAGCGCCGCCCAAGCCCTGATTGAGGCGGCCGGCGGCAAGGTGAGCGGTTCGGTGAGCAAGAAAACCAGCTACGTGGTGGCCGGCGACGAAGCCGGCAGCAAGCTCAGCAAGGCCGGCGCCCTGGGGGTGGCGGTGCTGGATGAGGCGGGGCTGCTGGCCCTGCTGGCAGAGCCAGCCGCAACCTGAACCATCAGCGCACCCCGTAGCGATTCACCGGGCCGCCGACATTGGGACCCACACCCGGGCCCGCCGCCGGTCGGTAGTTGGCCGGCCCGCCATAGTTCGGCCCCACCCCCGGGCCCGCCGCTGGCCGCAAGCCGGCACCCGGGGCGCCGTAGCCCACGCCCGGGGTGGGATTCACCACGGGCCTGTTCACTGGACCAGCCCCCACGGTGCAGCCCACGGGGAAACCGGGCCGCACG
>CAZKER010000078.1:0-1687 GCA_964551845.1 uncultured Cyanobium sp. | reverse complement strand
CCCCCCACGATCTGGGAGCCCCCAACGAGCGTCCGTTTGAGGCCACCAATTACACCGCCTACCAAGACTGCAATCTCTGGAAAGACCTGGCCAGCGACTATGTGCTGCAGGTGTGGCGCACCTTCAAGCTCGCCCCCAGCGGCCCAGACCTTGGCTTCCTGGCCGAGTGCTGGCCGGCAGCCGTCCAGGCCCTTACCTACCTCAAAAGCTTCGACGTAAACAACGACGGTCTGCCCGACAACGGCGGTGCCCCCGATCAAACCTTCGACGACTGGCCGCTCAAGGGAGTTAGCGCCTACTGCGGCGCCCTCTGGATCGCCGCCCTAGAGGCGGGGCTGGCGATGGCCCAGCAGCTGCAACTGGAGCTTGGGCTAGACACCAGTGGCGAGCAGCGGCAACTGGGCGGCTGGCTGGAGCAGTCGCGCGCCAACTTCGACCTACTGCTCTGGAACGGCGAGTTTTACAAGATCGATGCCGAGAGCGGCACGCCGGTGGTAATGGCAGATCAGCTATGCGGCGACTTCTACGCCCGCCTGCTGGGGCTGCCCGCCGTGGTGGCTGATGAGCGCGCCCGCAGTGCGCTCAAGGCTGTCAAAGAGTCGTGCTTTGAGGGTTTCCAGGGCGGGCGGCTCGGCGTGGCCAATGGCCTGCGCCGCGATGGCACCCCGCTCGATCCCAACGGCACCCATCCCCTTGAAGTGTGGACCGGCATCAACTTCGGCCTGGCGGCCTACTACCGCCTGATGGGAGAAACCAGCACGGCATTTGCCATCACCGGCGCCGTGGTGGAGCAGGTGTACAGCGGCGGCCTGCAGTTCCGCACTCCCGAGGCGATCACTGGCGTGAACACCTTCCGAGCCTGCCACTACCTGCGCGCCATGGCGATCTGGGCCCTGTGGGCTACCCACACGAACTGGCAAACGATTCCAGGCGCTGAGCGCCAACCATGAAACGCCTGTTCCCCCTGCTGCTGGCCCCCCTGCTGGCGCTGGCGCTGTTGCTGAGCCTGCCCACACCAGCCCAGGCCTTGGTGCACGCCCACAACGACGAGAACGGCACCCCGGTGGTGCGCAGCCTCGAGAGCCTTCGCGACCTCGACTACCAGAGCTGGCAGGTGGTGGCTTACCGCGAAGGCCCCCCGGGCGGCCCCCTGAAGCTGCGGATCGTGGGCTATCCCGGCAAGGTGCGCCTAGACCACCCCACCTCCCTGCAGGTGCGCAGCGGCCGCTTCCACTGGGAGCTAGCCGATGTGACCCTGGCCAACCCCCAGCTGGCGGGTGATGGCCGCGCCGCGGCCGCCGAGTTTGACCTTGCCCCGCTGCTGGCCGACCTGCACCAGGACCGGCCGCTGCGCCTGGTGCTGCCGGGGGTGTTTGTGGAGCTGCCGGTGCCGCCGTTTGTGGTGGCGGAGTGGCGCAGCCTGCCGCTGGCCGCCGCTCAACCAACAGGAGCCTTCGACAACCCCACCTAGCCAGGATTGTCAACAACAGCCCCTCTAAAGCTCAACGAGTATCAGTTGCTGAATGTCTATGGGCCGATGGAATGCTCCTACCCCCTGCTCAGCCCCGCCAGAAGTGACTGGATTGACCAAGGTAGAATCACGGACACATTTTGCACGAGGATGGCGTCATGGTTAGCTTTTCTAAGAGCATCGCAGTTGTTGCAAGCCTGACAACTATTGCGGTTG
>CAZKER010000077.1:0-15506 GCA_964551845.1 uncultured Cyanobium sp. | reverse complement strand
TTGCTCCTTGAGACCCGACTGGGCGGCAACTACACGGTTCACAGACTCAACCAAAGTATCAGGAAGGTCTGCCTTACCGACGATGATAGAGTCAATAGTAATCTTGCCTTCCAGACCGTTCTTTTGAAGTGCTTCAGCAAGATTGCCCTTAGCAACCGCGGCATCACCGCGCACCAGCAGGGCGCGTACCGCCTCGAGATTGAACGGACTACCGGACGACTCCAGTGCCTTCTGGGGCTCCTGCTGGGCGAGCACCGTGGCCGGAGCCAGGGGTGCAGCGAGGGCCATAAGGGCCAGAACGGAACCGCAAACCAAGCGGGATGGCCTACGCACAACCAGCAGTCAGACTGAAAATGACTCTAGGGGGCCAAGCCGAGGGCTCCCAGGGCCCGGTTTTCGACCACGGTCATGGCGGCGGCCAAGTGGTCTGTGAAAGCACTTGCCGCCCTCCGTCCCTGACCCTCCAGCCTGAGCGGAGCACCGAAACAGAGCACGGCAACATCGCCGCAGCGGGGCGGGCGGTGGCCGTAGGCAATGCCCACCGGCACCACTGGCACCGCCACCCCCTGGCCGGCCGCCAACAGGGCCAGGCGAGCGAGGCCCTGGTGTAGCTGCAGCGGGATTGCCTCCCGCACGATGCGGCCCTCTGGAAACACCACCAGCTGCTCGCCGGCGGCAAGCAAGTCAACGGCGTAGCGCATGCTGGCCAACGAGGGGCGGCCCTGACTCACAGGGAAGCAGCCCAGCCGGTGCAAAAACCAGCCCTGCAGGCCCCGCATCTCATCAACCGTGACCATGAAGCGGCAATCCCGACCGGTGATGCGGCGGCCAGCGGCGTGGGGCAGCAGCAGGGCATCCCACCGGGCCCGGTGGGTTGGGGCCAGAAGCAGCGGCCCCGACAGGGGCAGGTGTTCGCGGCCAAGCACCTGAACCCCCCGGAAAAACAGGCGCAGGGCAATGTCCTGGCTGGCGACCATCGCAAGCGGTGCCAGCCAGGGGCTGATGCCGTTGCAGAGCCCCTGTTCCCTGGAGGAGGGGGCCTGGACGGACAACTCCGATGGGCCGGATCGGACCGCCAACAACCGGGTGAGGACGAGCAAACCCAACGCTAGGCGCAGCGGAATGGAGCTTGGCCTTGCCGCGGGCAGTTGGGCCGGCGTCCAGAGCCAGCGCCGGGTTGGGTATCCATAGGATTTCCGCGGGGGCAACCCCTGCAAATCCCCCCACCTGCCATGGCCAGCCTCGGCGTCAACATCGATCACATTGCCAATGTGCGCCAGGCCCGCCGCACCGTGGAGCCCGATCCCGTCAGTTACGCGCTACTTGCCGAGCTGGGCGGCGCCGACGGCATCACCGTGCACCTGCGCGAAGACCGCCGCCACATTCAGGACCGCGATGTGGAGCTGCTGCGTCAAACCGTGCGCAGCCGGCTCAACCTGGAGATGGCCGCCACAGCTGAGATGGAGGCGATCGCCCTACGCCTCAAGCCCGACATGGTGACCCTGGTGCCGGAGAAGCGCCAAGAGGTAACCACCGAGGGCGGCTTGGACGTGGCGGGCCAGCAGGCGAGCCTCAGCGGCCTGGTGGCCCGTCTGCAGCAAGCCGGGATTGGCGTCAGCCTGTTTGTTGATGCGGATGCCTCCCAATTGGAGGCTTGCGCAGCCAGTGGCGCCCGCTGGGTGGAGCTGCACACCGGTACCTATGCCGAAGCAGCCTGGCAGCAGCAACACGCTGAACTGGCCCGCTTAATGGAAGGCAGCTTCATCGCCCGCAGCCTCGGCCTGCGCGTCAATGCCGGCCACGGCCTCACCTATCAAAACGTGGAGCCCGTTGCCGCAATTGAGGGCATGGAGGAGCTCAACATCGGCCACACAATCGTGGCCCGGGCTCTGGCCGTGGGCCTGGAGACCGCTGTGCGCCAAATGAAGGCGCTGATCCAGAATCCGCGCCGCGACCCACTGTTCGGCAGCCGCCAGCCATGAGTACTTATCACTTCATCGCCGCCAGCGAAGCGTTCCTCACCATCGAGGAGCCCCTTGAAGAGGTGCTGCGCGAACGGGTGCGCCATTACGGCGAGCAGGGCAAGGAGATCGACTTCTGGCTGGTGAAACGGCCGGCCTTTCTCGATGCACCCCAGCTCGAACCGATCGGCAGCGCCGTGCCGCGGCCGGCGGCAGCAGTTGTGTCCACCGATGAGAAATTCATCACTTTTTTGAAGTTGCGCCTGGAATTCGTAGCCACAGGCCGCTTTGAGGCCCCCAGCGCTTCAATCCCAGACGCCCTAGCCAGCGTCGCCTAAATCAGGCCTTAAAAAAGCCCAAGAAAGCGCTTACGGCCTGGCTCAGGCTTGTTGTCACCGATCGTTAGCAGGGCCTCCTTGTTTTTCCACCAGACCCAGTCGCGGATTGGTGGCGTGTCAGCCAGCTGCTGGCGGCTGAGCCCCAGGCCGAGCTTGGCGGAGGCATCGAGCAGTACGTCGAGCATCTCCTCACCGTTGCCACAGCGGGCCAGGGCCTCGTTGGTCCGCTTGGCGCCGTTCAGGGCCTTAACAAGGGCATTCACCCGCTGAACCACCGACAATGACGCTGGATTCATCGGGGCTGGCACTGGGTTGGGGCGACCGTACCAGCGCTGACTAGTAGATGGCGGTGGCTGGGGGGCTGACAAGGAGCCGCTGGGCAGGCAAGACTGCAACTAACGCGATGGACTGATGATGTCCCCCTCACGTGCCTGCCACCACTGGGTGATCGGGGACGTCCACGGCTGTGCCGACGCGCTGGAGAGGCTGGTAGCCCGCCTACCTGCCGACGACCGGCTTGTGCTTTGCGGTGATGTGATCAACCGCGGCCCCCAAATCCGCCGCACCATGGAGCTTGCCTGGAGCCTGGTGAGCTCCGGCCGGGCTATCTGGCTGATGGGCAATCACGAAGCCGACTTGGTGGCCGCCCTGCGGCAGGGCGACTGGAGAGCTCACCGGGCCTTGGCCGGCTGTGACACGTATCGGCAGCTGGGCGATCGCCACTGCCGCATGTGGCAGGAGCGGCTGGAGCAGCTGCCCCGCACCTACGCCGGCGAAGGCTGGCTCGCCACCCACGCTGGCTTCAATCCCGACACCTGGGAGCCCGACCTCAGCATCCGCATGCCCTTCTGGCAGGCCTACGACGGCCGCTTCGGCGAAGTAGTGATCGGCCACACCCCCGGTCCCCAAGTGCGGCGCCTGGGACAGATCGTGATGGTTGACACCGGTGCCTGTTACGGCGGCGACCTCTCGGCCTACTGCCCCGAAACCGGCGCCATCCTCGCCGTGGCCGGCCAGCAAGAGCCCCAGCTCACCTCCTTCACCAAGCAGCTGGCGGGTTGCCTGCCTTGATGGCCCACCGCTGAGGCTGGGCTGTGCTCACCGTTTTCCGGGGCAACCGGGCCGAACACCTAGCCGAACTACTGGCCGCCCAGCTGCGGCTCAACCCACCCGGGCCGCTCGAGCCGGTGCAGGTGGTGGTGAACACCTGGCCCACCAGCCGCTGGCTTGGTGAACAGCTCGCCGTGGGACTGGGCGGCATCGCCGCCAACATCCGCTACCCCTTTCCGGGCAGCCAGCTGCGCCAGATCGTTAATGGGGTGCTGGGCGAAAACGCAGCGGAGCAGGATCCCTGGCGTGCCAGCCAGCTGGTGTGGCCCGTGCTGGAGCTGCTGCCGCAGCTGGTGGAGCAGCCCGAGGCTGCCGCCCTGCGGCGCTGGCTGGACCGCTACCCCCAGCACGGCACCGAGCTGGACCTGGCCCATTGGCAGCTGGGCCGCAGCATCGCCGATGCCCTCGACGACCTCGCTCTATATCGCCCCGAGCTGCTATCGGCCTGGTGGCGGGGGGAGGACGGCCCACCCCTGCCGCCGGAGCAGGAGTGGCAGCGGCTGCTGGTGGTGCGGCTTCGCGAGCGCCTGGGGGTGAAGCCCTTCGGCCTGAAGGTGCTGGAGGCCATGGACCAGTTACAGAACCAGGCGCCGCCGGCCGGCAGCCTGCCCAACCCCCTGCGCCTGTTTGGGCTTAGCAGCCTGGCACCGATCCAGGTACAGCTGCTGCAGGCCCTGAGCGTGCACACCAATGTGGATCTCTACCTGCTCACCCCCTGCCGCGACCTGTGGCAGCGCTGCACCAGCCGCCGCCAGCTGCTCAGCGATGCGATCGCGCTGCAGCAGCCCCTCGAGGGCGACTGGCTGCTGCAGGCCCCGGGCCTGGAGGCCCGCTTCGGCCGACTCGGCGGCGAGTTTCAACAGTTACTCGAGGGCAGTGGCGAGAGCCTGCAGGGCCAGTGGCAGGAAAAGGATCTGTTTGTGGCACCCGCCAGCAGCCATAGGGGCCAGGGGCCGGCGCCCCTGCTGCATCAGCTGCAGCAACAACTGGCGGATCCGGCTGCCCAACCCCAGCTGCAGCGGGCATCGGCAGACAGCTCCCTGGAGTTCCACCGCTGTCCCGGCCCCCTGCGCCAGGTGCAGATCGTGCGGGACCGCATCCTGCAGCTGCTGGCAGCCGACCCCACGCTCCAGCCCCGCGATGTGCTGGTGATGACACCCCAGGTGGATGCTCTGGCGCCTTTGGTGGCGGCTGTGTTCGGCGATCAGGAGGCCACCGGGGTGGCCCTCAATTGGCGCCTCACCGACCGCAGCCAGCAGTGCGAAGCCAGTCTCAGCCGCAGCCTGCTGGAGCTACTGCAGCTGGCGGGGGAGCGGCTCACCGCCTCTGCCCTGGAAAGCCTGCTGGAGAGTCCGGCGCTGCAGGGGCATTTCCAACTCAGCGGTGCCGAGATGGCAGCCCTCCATCCCCTGCTGCAACGCGGCGGCTTCCATTGGGGCCTCGATGCAGAAGAGCGCGGCGGCCTGGCCAGCGGCAGCCTCAGCTGGGTGATCGATCGGCTGCTACTGGGCCTGGTGCTGCCCTGCGACCCCGGCCTGGCCGCCACCGCCACCGCCACCGCCCCCCTGGCCAGTGGCCAGAGCATCGAGCTGCTGGGCCGCTGGCTGCACCTGCTCACCCGGCTGCGCCACTGGCTGGTGGCGCTGCGGCGACCCCGCAGTTGCGAGGCCTGGAACACCTGCCTCAGGGCCCTGCTGAGCGACCTATTCGGCGACGGCGGCCAGGACTGGGAGCTACCCCTGGTGCTGGCCGCCATTGACGACTGGCAGCAGGCCGCCGCCGGCTGCAGCCTGGAGCTGGCCGCACCCGTGGTGGCTGCCGTGCTCGATGAGCGCCTGGCTGCGGATTCGGGTCGTTTCGGCCACCGCAGCGGCGCCCTCACGATCAGCGCCCTGGAGCCGATGCGGGCGATTCCCCACCGGGTGATCGTGCTGATGGGGCTGGATGCGAACGCCTATCCCCGACAGCGCCAGCGGCCCGGCTTCCACCTGCTGGAGCAGCAGCGCCACCTCGGCGATCCCAACCCGGCCGACCAGGACCGTTATGTGCTGCTGGAGGCCTTGCTATCGGCCCGCGACCACCTACTGGTGACCTGGAGCAGCCGCGACCCCCGCAGCGGCGAAGAACTGCCACCGGCAACGCCGGTGCGCCAGTGGCTCGAGTGGCTGCAGGGGCAGCTGCCTTGCCGCGGTAGCGAACTGCTGGTGGACCACCCCGCCAACCCCCTCGACCGGGCCAATTTTCAACCCAGCAGCGAGCGGCCAGCCGGCAGCTGCGACGAACGCCTACTGAAGGCCCGCCTACTGCTCGATCAACCACGCCAGCAGAGCGGAGCACCGCAACCGCCGCGGCCCCTGGCGGCAAGCGCGCCCCCCCTCTGTACCCAGTCCAGCGCCAGCCCCCCTGATGCCTACGTGGATCTGCGCGACTGGCTACTCGCCCCCCAAGCCAGCTGGCTTGCCGGCCTAGGGCTGCGGCCACGGGAATGGGCCGACGGCCTCGACGACCTCGAACCCCTCAGCCTCGATGAACGCGGACGGGCGCTGCTGCTACGCCAGGCCCTCGACACCCCCAGCGACGCAGCCCTGGATGAGCCCGCCGGCTGGCTGGCTCATCACCGCGGTCAGGGTTTACTGCCTCCTCTGGCGGCTGGCGAACTGGAGGCCAGCGAGCTCAGCCAACGCTGGCGCAGCCTGCACGCCAGCCTCGAGGCCCTTGGACCCGAGCGCCGGCTGCTGGCCCGATGGCAAAACTGGCAACAGGAGCTGCAGTGGCGGGGGAGCTCGGTGCTGGTGCTGCACACAGCCCGGCCGCGCAGCCGCCACCGGCTGGAACTGTGGCTGGCGCTGCTCCTCGCCGCCGCCGCCGACCAGGGGCCGCTGGATGGGGTGTTGGTGGCCCGGGGTAAAACTGACTTCGGCGTGCAGTTGCGGCTGAGGGCGCCGCAGGGCGACAGCGCCCGGGCCGAGTTACGGCGGCTGGTGGAGTTGCGCGAGCAATGGCGCCAGAGCTGCTGGCCGGTGCCGCCCGAAACCGGCTGGGCCCTGCTGGATGAGGGTGAAGCTCGGGCCATCGAAACCTGGGAGGGAGGTTTTCAGAGGCGCGGCGAGCGGCTCGATCCGGAGCAGGCCCTCTGCTTCGGCTCCGAGCTCAGCGGCGCCGGCCTGTTGGCCAGCGGTGAGCTGGCCGCCCAGGCTGGGCAGCTGCTTGGTCCCCTGCGGGAGCAGTTGACATGAGCTCGTCTGCCGGCAGCGATCAGGCCTTAACGCCAGAACATCCATTTGAAGCGAATGCCTTTCCTCTGGATCCAGGGCTGCGGCTGCTGGAGGCCAGCGCCGGCACCGGCAAGACCTTCGCCCTGGCCCAGTTGGTATTGCGCTACGTAGCCGAGGCCGAGCTGGGGCTACGCCAGCTGCTGGTGGTGACCTTCACCGATGCCGCCGCCGCCGAACTGCGCGATCGCATCGGCCAGCGCCTGCAGCGGGCCCTGGCTGGCCTGGAAGATCCAGCCCTGGAGCCGCCCGATCCCACCCTGGCCGCCTGGCTGGATCAGCAACGACCACGGGCAGACAAGTTGCGGGCCCGGCTGCTGCTGGCCCTCGAAGAGCTGGATGCCGCCGACATCACCACGATCCACGGCTTCTGCCGCCGCACCCTGCAGCGCCACGCCCTGGAGGCGGGCCTGCCACCGGAGCTGCAGCTTGAAACCGACAAGGGCACCCTGGTGCGCCAGGTGGCACACGACTACTGGCAGCAGCAGGTGCTGCCCCTGCCCAGCCACCTGCTAGCCGGGCTGCAACAACGGGTCGGCGGCCCCGAAACCCTCGAGGGGCTGCTGCGCCAGCTCGATGGCGATCCGGCCCTCGAACTGGATTCGCTGCCGGCAACGCTCCAGGCCGACGCCCCCCTGGCGCCCCAGCTCGAGGCGCTTTGGCGCGAAGCGTGGGACAACTTCCAGCAGCTATGGGCCAGCAACGGCCAAGCCCTGGAGACCGGGTTTTGCGCCGCCGCCACCCAGTGGCGCGGCCAGGGCCTGAAAGCCACCACCCCCTACGTTCCCAAACCCACTAAGGACCGCTGCGGCCTGGTGCGGGGCTGGATTGGCGCCCAACCCCCCGGCGGCGACTACGGCGCCACGGCAGGCAGCCAGGGCGGAGCCCAAGGCCTGCTGCGCGATTACTTCCACCCCGGCGCCTTTCTCAAAGTGGCCCGCAGCCTTGAGCCTGGCAGCGAGGAAGGCCCCGGGCCATCCCTGCCCGAACGCTGCCTGCAAGAGGCGATCGCCCAGGTTTTAGATGGTCCGACCGAAGCCCTACTGCTGCATGCCTGCCACTGGGGTAGAGCCGAGCTGGGCCGGCGGCGGCGCCAGAGTGGACGGCTGGGTTTCGCCCAACTGCTAGAGGGTCTCGATCCGGGCGACCAGGCCAGCACGCCCCTACTGCAGGCGGTGGGAGCCCGCTACGCCGTGGCCCTGATCGATGAATTTCAGGACACCGATCCAATCCAGTGGCGCATCCTGTCGCGGGCCTTCCAGCCCGAGCGGCACCGGCTGGTGATGGTGGGTGATCCCAAGCAGGCGATCTATCGCTTCCGCGGCGGCGACCTCCGCACCTATCTGCGAGCCCGTCAGGCCGCTGCCAGTGCCGGCGGCATCGGCAGCCTCCGCGACAACTACCGCTCCAGCGAGGCCCTGGTCGCCGGCCTCAATGGCCTGATGCGGCCGGGGCTGCGCCGCAGCCGCCTGGCCGTACCGGAGGTGCACCCCCAGGCGACCGACACCAAACTGCTCCTACCCGCAGGCGAACACCCACTGCAGCTGCTCTGGCTCGGCGGCAGCCGCCTGGCTGGTCAAAAACCACCCAGCCGCAGTGCCCTGGAGCGGCAGCTGCCCGACCAGATCGCCAGCTTCAGCGCCGAATTACTCAACCGGGGGTTGGTGCAACAGCGGGGCCAGCAGCACCAACCCCTTGGCCCCAACGACCTGTGCCTGCTGGTGAGCACCCACCGTCAGGCCGAGGCGCTGCGCGCCGCCCTTGACCGCTGCGGCATTGCCAGCAAGCTCGTGAGCCAGGGAGATGTGTTTGAAAGCGCCGGCGCCACGGCACTACAACGGCTGCTCGATGCCCTGGCCGAACCCGGCCGGGCCCAGCGCCTGCGGCTGCTGGCCGCCTCACCCCTGCTGGGCTGGAGCGCAGATCAAATCGCCTCCGCCAGCCCGGAAACTTGGAGCAACCTGGCTGCGCGCCTAGCCCAACTGGCCGTTGAACTACCCCGCCGCGGTCTGCTTGGGGTGCTGGCGAGCCTGCTGGAACAAAAGGGGCTGGCCCAGCTATCCCTCGGCGGCCGGCTGCTGGCGGATTTGCAGCAGTGCGGCGAGTTGGTGGCCGTGCGGCTCCATGCCGACCAGCTGGGTCCCGCAGCGGCAGCCGACTGGCTGCGGCGCCTGCGGCTTGATCCCGACCGGGACATCCCCGACGCCCACCAACCCCACAGCGACGTGGTGGATGCAGCCATATCGGTGGTGACGGTGCACCGCAGCAAGGGCCTGGAATACCCGGTGGTGATTTGTCCTTATCTGTGGCAAAGCGCCGGTGAGAGCCGCGGCACCAACGCCATCGGCGTGCGCTGGCACCCCGGCAGCCCCCACGGCGGGCAGCCGGAAGCCGTGCTCGACCTGCACCTGAACAACAACTGGGGCCCAGGCCTGGCCGCCAGGCAGCAGCAGCTGGGGGCCGAGCTGCAGGAGCGGGAGCGGCTGGCCTACGTCGCCGCCACCCGGGCCAAGCTGCTGCTGGTGCTGGCCTGGGGCCCGGCCTTGGGCCAGCAGGGCAATCCGCTGCACCCCTGGCTATTTGACCAGGAGCAGCCACCCGCCGCCGACCACGACCCCTACATCGGCCGCAGTGACGCGGAGTGGCGCGAGCGATTGGAGCAGGCCATCGCCCGACGCAGGCTGCCCCTAACCCTGGTGGAGCCCCCCGCCACTGGCCAGTGCAGCCAGCTGCTACCCGGCCCGGCCGCCGCTGCCGCGCCCCTGGAGCGGGGCCCCGTACCCGCCCATGCCTTCGACACCACTTGGGGTCGCAGCAGCTACACCAGCTGGACCCAGGGCAACCACAGCGCCGCGCCCACGGCCGTGGAGGAGGGCCGCGAAACCGATGCCTTGGTGGCCGAGCTAGAGGCATTGGCATCACCCGGCGCCTGGCCCCAGGGCGGCCCCCTGGCCCCCTTTCCCCGGGGCGCCCAGGCCGGCGACTGCCTACACCGCATCCTTGAGCAGCTCGACTACTGCCAGCCCCTAAAGGCCCAGGCCGAGCTGGTGGACCGCGAACTGCAGCGGGCCGGTATCGCTGAGCAGCATGGCGAGGCGGTGCTGCTGGGGCTTGAGCAGTTGCGGCACACGCCCCTGGGTGGCCCCTGCGACAACTTCACCCTGGCCCAGCTCGAGCGGGGTGCACGCCTAAATGAGATGAACTTCGATCTACCCCTGGGCCTGGTGCGCACCCCAGACCTGGCGCGCCCATTTGCCGACCATCCCGAAGGATGGTTCGGGGCCGCCTACGCCGAGGAGCTGGCCCAGTTGAATGTGGAAAGCCGGGGCTTTCTCACCGGCTCGATCGACCTGGTATTCCGCCACGGCGAGCGCTGGTGGGTAGCCGACTGGAAGAGCAACTGGCTGGGCGAGCGCGACGACCAGGGGCAGCCGCTGCACTGCGGTCCACGCCACTACGGAGCAGCCGCCATGGCCGAGCTGATGGCCGCCAACCACTACCCCTTGCAGGCCCACCTGTACCTAGTAGCTCTACACCGCTACCTGCGCTGGCGCCTGCCCAGCTACCGGCCCGAACAGCACCTGGGCGGCTACGTATACGTATTCCTACGCGGAGTACCCGGACCCACCACGGCCAGCGCGGTGCCCGGCATGTTTGTGGAGCAGCCGCCCCTGGCCCGGCTGCTCCAACTGGATCAGGCCCTGGGGGGCACGCCATGAGCAGCCCCACACCCCTGGAGCAACCGCGCTGGCTGCAGGCCCTAGCGGCAGCACTGGGCGAAGCCCTGCCGCGGCTGCACGGCAGCAGCCCCGATCCGCTGCTGGCGGAGCTGATCACAGCCCTGGCTACCGCCCTGGCGGAGGGGCGACTGGAGATCAGCCTGCCAAGCGCGGAGCATCGCCGCGCCCTGGAGGCTTCACCCCTGAGCGCCGAGCCGGATGGTCCCCTGGTGCTGGAAGGCGACCAGCTGCTGTGGCGCCGCTGGCAGCGCCAACGCGAGCAGGTGCTGCAAGCACTGATCGAGCGGGCCCAGTCTCGGCTGGAGCTCCCAGATGCGAGCCCCAGCTCAGCCTGCTGCGACGGCCTGGATCCTGACCAGCAGCGGGCCGTCACGGCGGTGCTGCAGCATCGCCTGGTGCTGCTGGAAGGCGGGCCGGGTACCGGCAAAACAAACACCGTGGCCCGCATGTTGACGGCGGTGCTGGCTCAGCAACCCGCTAGCCGCATCCAGCTGGCGGCCCCCACCGGCAAGGCGGCAGGTCGGCTGAGGGCTGCGTTGGCCCGCACCAGCCTGCAACTCCCCTGCAGCACCCTGCACCGGCTGCTGGAGAGCCGCGGTGAACGCTTCGGCCGCAACCGCCACCACCCCCTAGCCATCGACTTGCTGGTGGTGGATGAGGTGTCGATGGTCGATCTCCCCCTGATGCAGGCCCTGCTGGAGGCCCTGCCCCCCAGCTGCAGGCTGGTACTGGTAGGGGATGCGGCCCAGCTGCCACCCGTTGGTCCCGGGCCGGTGCTGCTGGAGCTGCAGTCCCCCGAGCGTCGCCTAGCCCTGGGGGGAGCCGCCATTGAGCTGCGCACCGCCTATCGCAATAACGGTGCCATTGCAGCGGTGGCAGCGGCCCTGCGGGAGGGTGAGCAGCCCCTCGAAATCCTGCTCCAATCACTAGCCCCTGAGGCCAACCTGCGCTGGCTGCAGGCCAACCCGCGCCAACTGCCAGCGGAGCTATTGCAGCGACTGCAGCAACACCAGCAGCAGATGCAGCAACGCTGCCTGGCGGGCGATCTGAACGATCCCGATGTCACCGCAGCCCTGCTGGCCCACCTGGATGCCTGCTTGGTGCTGACACCGCTGCGCCGTGGCCGCTGGGGGGTGGAGGCCATCCACCAGGCCCTGCTGGGGGAATCGGCGGCCCGCTCGCCCCAGTTCTGGCCGGTGGGCACACCCGTGCTGTGCCGCCACAACCTGAGCGAGCTGGGACTGGCCAATGGCGACGTGGGGCTGCTGGTGGAAAGGGAAGGCAAGCGAGGCCGAGAGCGCCGCATGCTGTTTGCCAACCCTGGTGGTAACGAGCCGCTCTGGATTCACCCGGCCCAGCTGCCCGAGGCCGAACCGGCCTTGGCCCTCACGGTGCACAAAGCCCAGGGCAGTGAGGCCAACGAGGTGTGGGTGCTGATGCCCGACACCGGCAGGCCCCAACAGCGCCTGCTCTACACAGCCCTGACAAGGGCCCGGCAGCAGGCCTGCCTGATCACCCCCTTGCGCGGCCCGTCGGCTGCCGCCAGCCTGAAACCGTGACCAGCCATGAGCCCCACAGTCCCGCTGGCCGGGTGGAACGCCCCTGGGGCTGGTATGAGCAGCTGGCGAGCGGAGATGAATACCTCGTCAAACGCCTACTGATCCGCAGCGGCCAGCGACTGAGCCTGCAACGCCACCACCACCGCTGTGAGCACTGGGTGGTGGTCGCCGGCGACGGTGAACTGCAAGTAGCGCAAGAAGCCATCACCGCAACAGCCGGAACCAGCGTTTTCATCCCTCAGGGGACGATTCACCGGGCCCAAGGAGGCCAGGAAGACCTGGAGATCGTGGAGGTGCAACGCGGCAGCTGGCTGAGCGAAGCCGACATCGAACGCCTGGCTGATGACTTTGGCCGGCAATGACGAGGACGGATAGGTGTTAATATTTGAATTCAGCCTTTTTCAAGGGCAGGGCAGTTTTGTTAGGTGCGGGCCTGAACAACTGAACATCGG
The DNA here is from genome assembly GCA_964551845.1 of uncultured Cyanobium sp. Classification (GTDB taxonomy): domain Bacteria; phylum Cyanobacteriota; class Cyanobacteriia; order PCC-6307; family Cyanobiaceae; genus Cyanobium_A. The sequence goes on along the minus strand of CAZKER010000077.1, from coordinate 3,074 downwards.
GTAAAGCAGTGCAGCTTCAGTTGCCCCGCAACGGCCCATCCGTTCAGTATTTCTAGCCTCCATTGGGTTTCTGCCGGCCTGCGTTCAAGGACTTCACCAAGCCCTGATTAACCAGGCCATTTGCATCCCGTGACCGAACACGCCAACGGCGGCAGCTCAGCTTGCTCCGTCGACATTGACGCGCCAGTCGAAACCGCCGACAACAACTTAGAAGCAACCATTGCCTCGGGCTTTGCCCGCTTTGGCTTTGCCCCAGAACTGCTGAAGGCGCTTGAAGCCATCGGCTATCAAGAGCCCTCCCCAATTCAGAAGGCTGCTATCCCCGAGCTGATGCTCGGCCGCGACCTTGTGGGCCAAGCCCAGACAGGCACTGGCAAAACCGCTGCCTTCGCCCTGCCGATGCTGGCGGCCCTCGATCCGGAGCAGCGCAAGCCCCAGGTGCTGGTGCTTGCTCCTACCCGGGAATTGGCGCTGCAGGTAGCCGACGCTTTCAACAGCTATGCCAGCCACCTACCCGGTGTGCGCACCCTGGCGATCTACGGCGGCGCTGATTTCCGCGACCAGATCCATCAGCTCAAGCGCGGCGTACAGATCGTGGTCGGCACCCCCGGCCGAGTGATGGACCACATGCGTCAAGGCACCCTTGATCTGTCCAGTCTGCGCGCCCTAGTGCTCGACGAGGCCGATGAAATGCTGCGCATGGGCTTCATCGACGACGTCGAATGGGTGCTCGAACAACTACCTGAGCAGCGCCAAGTAGTGTTGTTCTCTGCCACCATGCCGGCCGAAATCCGGCGCATTTCGCAGAAATATCTCAACGCTCCCGCTGAGATCACAATCAAGCAAAAGGCCGCCGATGCCAGCCGCATTCGTCAGCGTTTCTTGATGGTGCACGCCCCCCATAAGCAGGCAGCCCTGGAGCGGGTGCTGGAGGCAGAAACCAGCGAGGGTGTGATCATTTTTGCCCGTACCAAGGCGATCACACTTACCGTGGCCGAATCGCTTGAACAGCACGGTTACGACGTTGCCGTACTTAATGGCGACGTGCCCCAAGCTCAGCGAGAGCGCACCATCGAGCGGCTCAAGAGCGGCCAGGTTGATGTGCTTGTAGCCACCGATGTGGCTGCCCGCGGGCTCGATGTAGATCGCATCAGCCTGGTGATCAACTACGACATCCCCTTCGATTCGGAGGCCTATGTCCACCGGATTGGCCGGACCGGTCGAGCTGGCCGCAGCGGCGATGCCATCCTGTTCCTGACCCCGAGGGAGCGCCGTTTCCTAGGCGGCATGGAGCGTGCCGTTGGCAAGCCGATCGAAGAAATGGAGGTGCCAAGCAACGCCACCATCAACCAAAACCGGCTCGACCGGATGCGCACCAAGCTCACCAACTGCCTGCAAACTCCAGCCAGCAGCGAGCAGGAACGGGCCCTTCTCAGCGAGATCCTGCAACGGGTAGGCCAGGAGCAGAGCACCAGTCCTGAGCAGCTAGCCCTGGCAGCCCTTGAACTGAGCCTGGCTGGCAAACCACTGCTGCTGCAAGGCGAAGAGAACTTCCAACAGGTACGCCAGAACGGTCCTGGCCGAGATGGCGGCAGGGATAGCGGTCGTGACTTCGGCCGCGACCGGAGCCGGGGCCGGGAAATGGGTCGGGAGGTAGGTCGGGATCTGGGCCGGGGAGCTCCCCGGGGAGAACGCCCAGTGGGTCCGCCAGAAGATCACATGGAGCGCTTCCGGGTAGAACTGGGCTGGCGCGACCGCATCAAGCCCGGCAACATTGTGGGTGCCATTGCCAACGAGGCCGGTCTGAACGGGCGCTCCATCGGCCGAATCCAGATCTTCGACACTCACAGCACAGTGGACCTACCCAAGGGCATGCCTGAGGAAGTATTCCAGGGTCTGCGCCAACTGCGGGTAATGAACAAACCTCTACAGCTTTCCAGGTTCCAGGGGTGAATGCCTCGGGATTTCGCCCTGTTGCTTCATGCTCTCGAGCCCTGTCGTAATCCCACTGCTCTGCCTGGGGCTGTTTGCCCTGGTGCCCGCCAGCCGCTCCATCAGCGTTGCGGAGGTAGTTAAGGAGTTTTGCCTGTCGGCCTATCAGGCCGACCTGGAAAGGGAGGGGAAAGTTGTTCCGGCTGCCCAGCTAGATCGCACTTGCGCCTGCGTTGGCGATCGGGTAGCCAAAGGCAGTGACGTGGAGGATGCCCATGAGGCCTGCGGGCGCACCCTGGACCAGCGCTCGGTGCAAAAGCCCAGCCCCTGATTCGCCACTGCCGGACCGGAATTCCGCTTCAGGCGCAGATGCTGGTCACGCCTCCCACACTGAGGCTGGTCAGATCAGCGATCGACAACATTTCCACCGCAGTGATCAAAGCGGTTTGAACTTCAGCGCTTTCGCAAGCAACCAGGCTCTGCAACAGGTCAAAACGATCCTGCGGTGCAAGCTCACCATCCTCACGCCAGGCGAGGCTCCAGGGGACAGGTGCGGTCATCATGGGTCCACCTTGATCAGAGTTTGCTGACATTGGGACGACATCGGGGATCACCTGGCGAACCTCAGGGTCTCTTCAGAACCGCTTTACAATTCTCAATAAAGTTGCGGGCTGGGGACGGGCGCCCGGTAGTGTTTCGGTGGTTTCGGGTTGTATGGGCACCTTTTCGGCTCCCCCAGTTCCTACTGGGACCCCCAAGGCACCGCAGCTCCGACCAAATCAGTTCCAGGATTTGCTCCATTAATGACCATTTACGTTGGCAATCTCTCGTTCCAAGCTGAACGCGAGGACTTGCTTGATCTCTTCGGCCAATACGGAGAGGTGCGCCAGTGCAGCCTGCCCCTCGACCGGGAAACCGGTCGCAAGCGTGGCTTCGCCTTCGTCGAATTAGCTGACGATGCGGCCGAACAAAAAGCTATTGACGACCTCCAGGACGTCGAATGGATGGGCCGCATGATTCGCGTCAATAAGGCCACTCCCCGAGAAGGTGGTGGTGGTGGTGGTGGCGGCGGTCGTGGTGGCTACGGCGGCGGAAATCGCGGCGGTGGCGGTGGCGGTTACGGCGGCGGCGGTGGCGGCGGT
>CAZKER010000076.1:0-1733 GCA_964551845.1 uncultured Cyanobium sp. | reverse complement strand
CTGTGGTGGGGGCTGCGAAAGGGGCGGGTTTGCAACAGGCCCTGGCTGCTGCTGTCCAGCAGGCCCGCCACCGAGTGGACGGCGGTGAGTTCAAGGGCCTCCGCCGGATCGAGCGGCGGCAGCAACCCCGCCAGCCGCTGGGCCAGCATTGTTTTGCCGCTGCCGGGTGGGCCGCAGAGCAGCAGGTGGTGGCCTCCGGCCGCGGCGATCTCCAGGGCCCGGCGTCCGTGGGGCTGGCCCTTGACGTCGGCAAGATCTTCTTCCGGAGGCCTGTCGGTTTTCACCGCGCTGGTTGGGCCAGAGGCGGCGGCGGCCTGGGTCGGACGGGCCCGGGGATGCTGCAGCCTCCAGAGGACTTGGCCGAGATCGGCAACGCCCCACACCCGCAGCCCCGCCACCAACGCCGCCTCCCAGGCATTGGCCTGCGGCACCACCAGGGCCCGGGCGCCATGGTTTCGGGCCGCAATCGCAATCGCGAGCACCCCCCGGATTGGTCGCAAGCTGCCGTCTAGCCCCAGCTCGCCGGCGCTCCAAACCTCGTTGTTGCTGGCGGCCTCCAGCTGGCCGCTGGCGAGCAGCAGGCCCAGGGCGATTGGCAGGTCAAAGGCCGGCCCCTCTTTGCGCAGATCAGCGGGGGCCAGATTCACCACCACCCGCGTCAGCGGCACCTTCAGGCCGCTGTGGCGCAGGGCCGAGCGCACCCGCTCCCGCGCCTCCTGCACCGCCGCATCGGCCAGGCCCACCAGCTGGAGGCCCGGCAGTCCGGGAGCCAGATCCACCTCCACCAGCACCGGCCTGGCCTCCAGGCCCTGCAGCGCTGCCGTCTTGCACCGTGCCAACATCAAGCCAAGGGCCACTACCTCGTTAGTGCCACCCCTGTCCCACTCCTGATGCCCCTGTGAGTCAAGACACGATTTTCGCGCGCATCCTGCGCGGCGAGATTCCCTGTGACCAGGTGTATGCCGATGAGCACTGTCTGGCTTTCCGCGACGTGACGCCCCAGGCTCCAGTGCATGTGCTGGTGATTCCGCGCCAGCCGATCACCCAGCTTTCAGATGCCACCGAGGGGCACGAGGCCCTGCTGGGCCACCTATTGCTGGTGGCTGCCCGGGTGGCCAAGCAGGAGGGTCTGGAGTCGTTTCGCACCGTGATCAACAGCGGCGCGGCAGCGGGTCAGACCGTGTTTCACCTGCATGTGCACGTGCTTGGTGGGCGTCCGCTGGCCTGGCCCCCGGGCTGACCGCAGCCCGGCAACAATGATCTGATCCGATCTGCCCCATGAACCCCCTCAAGGCTCTTCGCGGTCAACTGGCCAAGTTGCAGCGCCTGGCCCAGCCCTATTTCCTGCCGGTTGACGACACCAAGAGCTGGCAGTTTCTGCTGCTGGTGGCGGCGCTGCTGGCGGTGGTGGTAGGCAGCACCTTGTTGCTGCTCACTGGGGTGTTGGCCCTCACCGGGGCTTTGATCCCCGAATTGCGCAGTCGTTTTCTTCCCGGGGTGCCCGAGCAGGTAGCCGCGATCTGGAGCAGCCCGATCGGGCCGCTGCTGATGGTGTTGCTGGCCGGAGGGCTGGGCTGTTTTGTGGCGTTCCGCGGCAAGTTGCGCCATGGGCGCTGGTTGCCTTGGCTGTTGATGGGGGTGATAACCCTACTTATCCTGGTTATCAATGGCATCAATGTGGGCATCAGTTATGTCGCCCGCAATATTGAAAATGCCCTGGTGGGATATAAGGC
>CAZKER010000075.1:0-5363 GCA_964551845.1 uncultured Cyanobium sp. | reverse complement strand
TGTTACCACCGCCATGTTGCGGCGGCGCCGGAAAAACTCCATCGCCGAGTTGACGTTCATGGCGCCAATCGAGAGGGTTTCAACCAAGAGATCAAGCCTTTCCGGGCAGCAAAGCACCTGGGCACCGAGCCGCAGTGCCAGCTCCTCCACAGTGACGCTGCGCAGCAGCGGGCTTTGAGGCATCACACCCAGCACCGGCAAGCCAAGCCGCTCCAGGGCAGGCACAACCTCGGAGCACAGCTTGGGCACCAACTCGGGCTTGACGGCATTGAGCACCACCCCCGCCAAATGCTCACCCAACTCGGCCTTGGCCGCCAGTAGCGGGTCGATGCTGCAGCTATCGATCCAGGGATGCACCAGCAACACCGATGCCTCCAGGCCCTTGGCCAGCTGGGCCAAGCTCAGGCCGTAAAGCAGACCCTCATGCAGGCTGCCGGCGGCTTCAAGCAGGGTGAGCCCATCGCTGGCTTCGGTCAGCTGCTGATGCAGCAGCTCAAAGCCCACCCCCGGATCCAGATCGGCCTGCAGCAGCCGCTGCTCGGCCGTGGCCGGATCCAGAACATGCAGTGAGGGAATCAGGTTGTTCTCCGGCAGCCCCAGGGTGGCACCGATAAAGCGCACGTCCGCATCCAGCAGAGGCGCCTGGCTGGATGTAGCCGCCGGACTGTCGAGGCTGGTGGCCAGGGGTTTACCGAAACGCACAGGCACACCCTGTCGAGCCAGCTGGCGGGCCAACCCAAGCACCACCGCCGATTTGCCACTGAAGGATTCGCAGGAGCCGATCAGCAAGGTGGGGGCCATCGGTCAACCTCGCCGGGTGATGTATTAGCGCGAAATTTAGGCGGCGCTGCCCACCGCTTCAGTAGCGAGGGGCGGCTGACCTAGCAGCAGCCATTGCCAGAAACTCGCCGGCAACTGCTCTCCCTCCCGATCCATTAACCACTGCACCAGCTGGTGGCAGGGCAGATCGAAGCTGTAAGTCACCTCGGGGAGGGCAGGAAAAATCAAATCGCAGTGGAGATATTCCTGAGGTGCCGTCTCGCCACTCCAGCTCAGCCGCAGCATATGGCTACGCCCCCCCTGCAGCAGGCGCATACCGGTCCAATCGCTCGCCAACAGGATCGCCAAGGCGCCCTCCAAAGTCGACAGACGCCCAAGCCCGCCGCAGTAAGGAGCGAACAGCGGCACTAGGGGAGCGACAGCCTCAGAGGTAATGCCAGTGGGCATCAGCGCGGCCTGTTCGTCAAAATATATTGACCATGCTGGCGCGACGACCGCCGTTTGTGCCGTGCAGATCTCCAATTTTCATGCATGCACCGTGGCCGTCACCGGTGCGAGCGGCAGCCTCGGCCGCGCCATGCTCCAGGCGCTGGCGCAGCGTGGCGCCTCGCTGGTTGCCGTCACCAGCAGCGCCGAGTCCCTGGTGCTGCTGAATGCCGATGGCACAGCAATCCCCCTGAAGCAAGTCATCTGGCACTGCGGCGAAGAGCAAGCCTTACGTCCCCTACTGGAGCAGGTAGACATCCTGGTGTTGAACCACGGCGTCAACCAACAACAGGCCCGCAGCCGCGCAGCCACGGCGCTGGCACTTGAGGTGAATGCCCTCAGCAGCTGGCGGCTGCTAGAGCTATTTGCCGAGGTGGTGCAACAAAGCTCTCGTCCCGACCGGCCTAAGCCGGAGGTGTGGATCAATACCTCTGAGGCGGAGATCCAGCCCGCACTCAGCCCCCTCTACGAACTGAGCAAACGTCTGCTGGGCTCCTTGGTGAGCCTGCGGTCCCTTGATCTGGCTGGTGCAAACGGGCCCCTGCGCATCCGCAGACTGGTGCTAGGGCCATTCCGCTCCAGCCTTAATCCGATCGGTGTGATGGGCGCAGGATTTGTGGCCGATCAGGTGCTTGCCCAAGCCTTGCTGGGGCTCAACTTGATCATCGTGACCCCAAACCCCCTCACCTACGTACTGATGCCACTGAGCACACTGGCTCGCTGGTGCTACTTCAAGCTGCTGACGAGGCCAAGCCCCGGCCAGCCCTAGAAATCTCGGTCCGTAAGGATTTCGCAACCATCACTGGTCACGGCGATGGTGTGCTCCCACTGAGCTGACCAGCTGCCATCAACCGTGACCACCGTCCAGCGGTCTTTGAGGGTGCGGCAGGCCTTAGTGCCGGCATTGAGGATCGGCTCAACCGCCAGGGTCATGCCCGGGCGCAATTTCATGTTGGGCATGTCCCGGGTGCGGAAGTTGAACACCGAAGGCTCCTCGTGGAGGTTGCGGCCCACGCCATGGCCTGTGTAGTCCTCAACCACCGCAAAACCGTTGGCCTCAACGTGGTCTTGAACGGCTCCAGCGATGTCGAGCAGGGTGTTGCCCGCCTTGATCTGGCGCAGCCCTTGCATTAGCGATTCCTGGGCAACCCGGCAGAGCGTCTGGGCCTCTTCGGTGGCGCCTTCACCCACGCAAAGGCTGACGCAGCTATCGCCGTGATACCCATCGAAGTAGGCGCCGGTGTCGATCTTGACTAAGTCGCCGGCCTGAATCACCCGCTTGCTGTTCGGGATGCCGTGCACCACTTCGTTGTTGATAGATGCACAGATGCTGGCGGGGAAGCCGTGATAACCCTTAAAGCTGGGGGTGGCACCCATCTCGCGGATGCGCTTTTCGGCATGGCGATCGAGGTCGCCGGTGGTCATGCCGGGAGCCGCCAGTTCCAGGATTTCGCGCAGAACCGTGGCCACAATGCGGCTGGCCTGGCGCATGGTGTTGATCTCGCGGGCCGACTTGATCTCTACGCCGCGGCGTCCCTTCTGGATGCGCGGGCCCGTTGCAACAGTTGGGGAGGCAACCTCTGCGCCCTTGGTGCTGGCCAGAAGGTCGGCAAACAGATTCATGCAGTGACCTACCGGCAGCTATCCGGCAGCGATGTAGGGCAGAACTGAAAGCTACCAATGGGACTGGACTGCTGTGGGTAGGAGAGTGGAAGCTGGGCACCTCGAGCCGGTACACTGCATCTTTGGCCAGGCGTAGCGGAGCTGAGATGGCAACGGAGTCGACAGAAAATCAAGCGGCAGATCAAGTGGTGGACACCACAGTGACCGCTGCGGCTCCCGAGGCCACCGCGGTGCAGGAAAAGCCACTCGCCGCGAAGGCCAGCACAGGAAAACTCAGTGCTCAGGAGCTGATTCGTGCCTTTGAGGCTGAGCAGCTCAAGGATGAGCTGCCCGACATTTATGTGGGCGACACCGTCAAGGTGGGCGTACGGATTCGGGAGGGCAATAAAGAGCGTGTGCAGCCCTACGAGGGTGTGGTGATCGCCAAGCGCCATGGCGGCCTCAACGAGACCATCACGGTGCGCCGGATCTTCCAAGGCATCGGCGTGGAGCGGGTCTTCATGCTTCACAGTCCCCAAGTCGCTTCCGTGAAAGTTGAGCGTCGCGGTAAGGTACGTAGGGCGAAGCTCTTTTACCTGCGCGACCGGGTGGGTAAAGCCACACGCGTCAAGCAACGTTTCGACCGCTGAGGTTGCCAATGCAATGTCAGCTCGCTGCCTCGGGGTTACTCAAGACAGCTGGCTGATACGCCGTGGCCTCCTGTTTTCGGGGCATCGGCCCTGCGCCGTTAGTTCAGTTGGTAGAACGCAGGTCTCCAAAACCTGATGTCGGGGGTTCAAGTCCTCCACGGCGCGTTCGATGCCCCAATTTGCAGTTTCCTGGTTTGAGCATGGAGTTGGATTTACAACCCGGAGATGTGGTCAAGGTGCTCGAATCAGCCGCTCTGGGCTGGGTTCGAGCTCGGGTGATCCGGGTGAAATCCGGTGGCAGGGTGGTTGTTCAGAGCGATCAAGGCCGTGAATTCACAGCCCGAGGCAATCAGGTGCGTTTGATTGAGCCAGCAGGGTTCCGGCCCTGAAACTCATTCGGCCGCAATGCCAATCTGTGTTGCCGGCCTGCTCTAAACCAATTGGTTGACGAGCGGACCGGCTATCACGGATACTTTCAAAGTCGCTTAGGCGACACCAAACGCCCAAAAGGCTGTCTGGGACTGTAGTTCAACCGGTTAGAGCACCGCCCTGTCACGGCGGAAGTTGCGGGTTCGAATCCCGTCAGTCCCGTTCCATTTCAAATAGGAGTTGTTCCGGTGGATGCTGCGCGGTCCGTAGCGGTGCAACCCTCTTCAGACACAACTCTGTCGAACCGACCGGTACGCGTCCGTCTGGCCCCAAGCCCCACTGGAACGCTGCATATCGGTACAGCCCGTACCGCTGTCTTTAACTGGCTCTACGCGCGCCACATGGGCGGTCAGTTTTTGTTGCGCATTGAAGACACCGACAGGGCTCGCAGCAAAGCCGAATACACAGCCAATATCCTCGAAGGCCTCGCCTGGCTAGGTCTTGCCTGGGACGGCGAACCCGTGATCCAGAGCGCCCGTATCAGCGAACACCGTGCTGCCATCCAGCACCTACTTGATTCCGGCCACGCCTACCGCTGCTACGCCAGCGAAGCTGAACTCACTGCCATGCGGGAGCAACAGGCAGCCAGCAAGCAGGCACCCCGATACGACAACCGCCACCGCGACCTGACGGTCGAACAGCAACAGGCCTTCATCGCCGAGGGGCGCGAAGCCACCATCCGCTTCCGCATCGCCGATGACGCCACCATCACCTGGAGCGACCTGGTGCGGGGCGAAATGCGCTGGGCCGGCGCCGACCTGGGCGGCGACATGGTGATCGCCCGCCGGGCCCCAGCCGACCAGATCGGCGACCCCCTCTACAACCTGGTGGTGGTGGTGGACGATGCCGCCATGGCGATAAGCCATGTGATCCGCGGTGAAGACCACATCGCCAACACCGCCAAGCAACTGCTGCTTTATCAGGCCCTAGGAGCCGAGGCCCCGGTGTTTGCCCACACCCCGCTGATCCTCAACCAGGAGGGTAAGAAGCTCTCCAAGCGCGATGGCGTTACCTCGGTAAGCGACTTTCGGGAGATGGGCTACACAGCTGAGGCCCTGGCCAATTACATGACCCTGCTGGGCTGGTCGCCGCCGGAGGGCATGGGCGAGCGCTTCTCCCTGGCGGAGGCTGCCCGGGTGTTCGACTTCGACCGGGTGAACCGGGCCGGCGCCCGTTTCGACTGGGACAAGCTCAACTGGCTCAATGGCCAGGTGCTGCACGCTCTCGATGCCGAGGTGCTCCGGCAGAAGCTCCTGCCGCTCTGGGCCGAACGCGGCTGGCCTGCTCCCACCAGCGGGCCCGCCGCCGCGGCCAGCGCCGAGACGACGGAGGATCCCCCCTGGCAGCGTGACCTCTGCAGCCTGCTGACCTCCTCCCTCACCCTGCTTGCCGATGGGGTTGAGCAGGCCACTCCCT
>CAZKER010000074.1:0-2439 GCA_964551845.1 uncultured Cyanobium sp. | reverse complement strand
CCGCGACCACCCTGGCGTCCGCGCTCTTAATACTGCTTTCAACGCCGCCACCGGAATTGCCCGCACCCGCCTCAACCTGCTCAACGACTTCGGCGATATCAATGGCGATGGTCTGATCGACACGGCGTACACGATCGGCTCCCGCTCCCTGCGCATCTACGACGACAAGGGCAACGTCGTGTTTGATTCCAGCTCGGCGCTGGAAAATCTGGCCAACAGCCTCGGCTACTTCACCAGCGGCTACAACCGCGACGACGACAAAGGCACCGAGCCCGAGATGGTGGAGATTGCCACCGTGGCCGGCCGCACCTACGCCTTCGTGGCCCTGGAGCGCACCACCACCAGCGTGGCGGCCGTGTTCGACGTGAGCGATCCCTACAACGTGGTGGCGGTAGACCCGCTGGTGTTCCCCGGTGCCAATCGCATCGAGGGCATCACTTTCCTGCGCAGTGAGGCCGGCGAGGCTGCTGGTGTGATCGCCAGCAGCGAAGGCAACGACAAGGTGAGCATCACCACTGCTGAAGCGCTTGGCGCCGGAAGCGCCTTCAAGCTGCAGCTGTTCCACCTGGCTGATCAGGAAGGCAACCTCAGCGCCCTCGACAACGCCCCCGGGCTCTCCGGGGTGCTCAATGCCCTGCGAGCCCAGGACATCGACCTCGACGGCATCCCCGGCTTCGTTAACACCCTCACCCTCTCCAGCGGCGACGCCTGGATCCCAGGTCTGTTCTATGGCGCTTCCGACCAGGCCTACGGCGGCGTGGCCGCGGCGACGTGCTGATTCAGAACGCCCTTGGGGTGCAGGCAATCGCCTTCGGCAACCACGAGTTCGACCAGGGCACGAGCGTGCTGAAGGATCTGATCAGCAGCGCCAGCGGCTACCCCGGCACTGCCTTCCCCTACCTCAGCGGCAACCTCAACTTCACCACCGACACCAACCTGGCCGGCCTGGTGGTGCCCGATGGCCAGGCGCCGAAGCCCAACAGCATCACAGCCAGCGTGGTGTTCAACCTCAACGGCGAAAAGGTGGGTGTGGTGGGCGCCACCACCCCCTGGCTAAAAACGATATCCAGCCCCGGCAACGTGGGCATTGCCCCTGCACCCTTCAGCGGCACCCCCACTCCAGCCGAGCTGGATGCCCTGGCCGCCGTGATTCAGGCTGATGTGGATGCCCTGATCGCTGCCAACCCGGGGCTCAACAAGGTGATCCTGCTGTCCCACATGCAGCAGCTCAACATCGAGCAGGCCCTGGCCGAGCGCCTGCGCCATGTGGACATCATCGCCGGCGGCGGCTCCAACACTCGGCTGTTCGACAGCAACGACACCGCCCGGGCCGGCGACAGCACCCAGGGCGTGTACCCGATCATCAAGACCGACGCCGACGGCAAGCCGGTGGCGGTGGTGAACACCGACGGCAACTACAAGTACCTGGGCCGCCTGGTGCTCGATTTTGATGCCGCCGGCGTCATCATCCCCAGTAGCTACGACGCAACGGTCAGCGGTGCCTACCGCACCGATGCCGCCGGCCTGGCCGCTCTCGATGCCGAGGCGTTTATCGATGCCCGGGTGCAAGAGGTGGCCGACACGCTGCGCGAGGTGATCGTTGCCCAGGAATCGGAGTGGTTCGGGGTGAGCGACGTGTTCCTCAACGGCAACCGCAACCCCGGCGTACGCAGCGAGGAGACCAACCTCGGCAACCTCACGGCCGACGCCAACCTGGCCTTTGCCCGCTCGATCGACGCGACGGTGATGGTGTCGCTGAAGAACGGCGGCGGCATCCGCAACTCCATAGGTCAGTCGGTGGTTCCCACCGGTTCCGTCGACGGCAAGCCTGAACTGCTACCCACCGCGGCGGTGTTCGACGCCCAGGGCAATGAGGTGAAGCCCGAGGGCGGCATCTCGCGCAACGACATCGCCAACGCCCTCAGCTTCAACAACGGTCTCTCCTTGGTGAACGTCACCCCAGGCGAGCTCAAGGCCCTGATTGAACATGGCATCGCCGCCGGCATCAACCAGGGCCGTTTCCCCCAGGTGGGAGGCATGGCCTTCAGCTACGACCTCAGCAGGCCAGCCGGTTCGCGGCTGGTGACCCTGGCGATCCAGGACGCCGCCGGCAACGATCTGGACATCGTGGTGCGCGGCGGTGCGGTGGTGGGCGATCCGGCCCGCTCCATCCGCATGGTGACCCTGAACTTCCTGGCCGGAGGCGGGGACGGCTACCCCTTCACCGGCCTCACCAGCCCAAACCGGCTGGATCTGACGGCGGTCGATACTGCCCCCCGCACCGGCGTAGCCACCTTTGCCGCCAACGGCTCTGAGCAGGATGCGATGGCTGAATATCTGAGCGCCAACCACAGCCCCGCCAATCCCTACGCTGCTGGCGACACGGCCCAGGCGCTCGACACCCGCCTGCAGAACCTATCGGTGCGCAGCGATGCGGTG
>CAZKER010000073.1:0-17505 GCA_964551845.1 uncultured Cyanobium sp. | reverse complement strand
GGCAACAAGGTGCCCGCAGATCTGCGTCTGCTCCAAACCCGCAACCTGCAGCTAGATGAATCGAACCTCACCGGCGAATCGCTGCCCGCCGCTAAAAACAGCGCGGCCGTCGCAGCGGATTGCCCCGTAGCAGAACGGGTGGGTATGGCTTACGCCGGCTGCTTCGTGAGTGGCGGCCAAGGGCAGGGAGTGGTGGTGGCGACCGGCGCCGCCACCGAAGTGGGTCAGATCTCCGACTCCCTGCAAAAGCAGGTGAACCTCAGCACCCCCCTGACCCGCAAGATTCGCCGCTTCAGCCAAACCCTGCTGCAGGTGGTACTGGTGCTGGCCGGGCTCACCTTCCTGGTGGGGATTCTGCGGGGCCGCGGTGCAGCCGAAATGTTCGATGGCGCCGTAGCCCTGGCCGTGGGGGCCATCCCGGAGGAGTTGCCGGCGATCGTGACCATCACCCTGGCCATCGGCGTTAACCGCATGGCCCTTCGCAACGCCATCATCCGCAAGCTGCCAGCCGTAGAAGCCCTGGGCAGCACCACGGTGATTTGCTCCGACAAAACGGGCACCCTCACCCAAAACCGGATGACGGTGCAGGAGATCTATGCCGGCGGCGCCCTGGTGCCCCTCGAAGCGCTATGGCCGGGCAATGGAGGAGCAGCCAACGTGGCCCTACACGAAACCCTGCTGGCGGGACTGCTCTGCAACGATGCCCGGCCAAGTCAACGCGAAGGGCTGGTGGGCGACCCCACCGAAACAGCCCTGCTGCAGGCAGCCCAAACCGCAGGCCTTGATCGGCAGCAGGCCCTTGAGGCCCATCCGCGCCGTGATGCGATTCCGTTCGAATCGGAGCAGCAATACATGGCCACCCTGCACGGCAGCAACCGGATCTTGATTAAGGGCTCAGCTGAAGCGGTGCTGGCCCGCTGCAGCCGCCAACTCAGGCCAGACGGCCAAGCCGAACCCCTTGACGTCATCGCCATCGAAGCGGCGGTCACCGCCATGGCCGTACGGGGCCAGCGGGTGCTGGCCTTTGCGATCGGCAGCAGCGGCGATCAACATCAGCAGCTGCACCCCGAGCTGGTTGAGGGCGGCCTGGATTTTCTGGGTTTACAGGGCATGCTCGATCCGCCGCGGCCGGAGGCAGTGGCCGCCGTGGCCGCCTGCCAGCAGGCTGGCGTGACCGTAAAAATGATCACCGGTGACCACTTGGAAACCGCCCGCGCCATCGCCAACCAGCTGGGGCTGGGCCGAAACGGCAGCGTCCGTGCCCTGGAGGGCCGCGACCTAGAGCAGCGCAGCGACGACGAGCTGAACCAAATCGCCCGGGACACCGACGTATTTGCCCGGGTGGCACCGGCCCAGAAGCTGGCCCTGGTGCGAGCGCTGCAAAGCCAGGGGGAAGTGGTGGCGATGACCGGCGATGGCGTCAATGACGCGCCGGCGCTTAAGCAGGCCGACATCGGTATCGCCATGGGCCGAGGCGGCACCGAGGTGGCGAGGGAAGCGGCCGACATGCTGCTCACCGACGACAACTTCGCCACCATCGAAGCGGCCGTGGAGGAGGGCCGGGTGGTTTACCTCAACCTGCACAAAGCTTTGGCCTTTGTGTTGCCGGTGAATGGCAGCGCCTCAATGACGATCCTGCTAGGGGCGGTGCTGGGCCTGGAACTTCCCGTCACGGCCCTGCAGGTGCTGTGGCTGAACATGGTTTGCTCGCTCACCCTGTCGGTGCCACTGGCCTTTGAGCCCCGGCCGCCCGGGCTGATGCGGCAGCCGCCCCGGCCGCCGGCCCAGCCCCTGCTCAGCCGCGGCCTGGTGCGCAAGGTGCTGCTGGTGTCGGTTTTCTACTGGTGCTTCATCTTCGGGGTATTCCTATGGGCCCGCTCCCACGGCAGCGGTCTGGCCCAAGCGCGCACGATGGCGATCCAGGCCCTGGTGCTAGCCCAGATCGCCTATCTGGTGAGCATCAGCCAAGCGAGCAAAATGGGATGGCGTCACTGGCACCACTCCCCCTGGCTAGCGGCTGGCATCGCCTTGGCTGTGGTGCTGCAGCTGAGCTTCAGCCAGCTGGGCTGGATGAACCGCTTCTTCGCCACCGCCCCCTTAGAGCCCCAACAGTGGCTGGTGTGCGGCGTCGCCCTACTGGTCATGGTGCCTGTGGCCTGGCTGGCGGAGCGCTTAGACAACTAAGGCTTCACGCAGGGAATGCGTGATGCAGGGAATGCGCGATGCCGGGTTCGAACCAGCGACATCCTGCTTGTAAGGCAGGCGCTCTACCGCTGAGCTAATCGCGCGCTGTAGGCAAAATACACCCTATGGCCCAGGTTCCACTTCAACGCAAGCTGCGCTGGCAACTGGAGGCCCTCGGGGTGCGGCTGCTGCTGCTGGCGCTGCGGGGGCGCTCCCACCGCACCATGGGCCGCGGCATAGCCCAGGCCCAACGGCTAGCGAGGCCCTGGCTGCGGCAGCGCTACACCACAGCGATTGCCAACCTGACGCGGGTGTACGGCGAGCAGCTCAGCCAGGACCAGCGTCGGGCCCTCGCCGAGCAGTCGATCAACAGCTTTTTTCTCTCCTGTCTCGAATCGATCATCCAACCGGTTGACGCCTCCCTGATCAGCGCAGAGGGGGAGGGTCTCGAAGAGCTGTTGCGGCTGCATCGCCAGGGCCAAGGGGTGATCGTGGGATCGCTGCACCTGGGTTGCTGGGATCTGGGACTGCGCTGGCTGAGCGAACAGATGGACACCCCATCTGTTGTGTATCGCCCCGCGCGCAACCCCTACAGCGACGTGGTGCTCAACCGGGCCCGCCAGGCCAACAGCCACTGCAACTGGATTCCCCAGGCCGATGCCAGATCGATGTTGCGCTGCCTGCACCGCGGCGGCAGCCTCGTGGTGATGACGGACCTTTACAGCCGCAGCAGCGAAGTGCAGGTCGACTTCCTCGGCCTGAGCACCAACTTCGTCAAAGGACCCGCAGCCCTTTCGCAGAAATCGGGTTGCCCCCTGTTTCCCGTGGCCCAGGTGCGGGAAGACAACGGCCGCTTTCGGCTGATCTTTGGCGCACCGCTATGGCCCGGCCAAGGCGCCGCCGCCCTGAGCGACCAGCTGGCCGCCGTGGCCCGCTGGCACGAACCCCTGATCCAGGCCTATCCCGAGCAGTACTACTGGATCAACCGGCGCTGGCGAACGGGCGACGGCAGCGGTGAGCGCCTTCGGCCCATCGGCCCACCCGGGCGCTAATCGATGGCCAGCGGCCGCAGCCACGACCGGGCCACCTGGCTCCTGAGCCTGCCCTTCGGGCTGCTGTGGTGGCCCTGGCTCGGCCTGGCGGGGGTCAGCATCGGCTGCCTCAGCTTTCTGCTGGGCGGCCTGCTGCTCTCCCCCGACCTCGACACCCGCTCCAACCCCACCCGCCGCTGGGGACCATTCCGGCTGCTCTGGTGGCCGTACCGCAACCTGCTGAGCCATCGCTCCCTGCTCTCCCACAGCCCCCTGCTGGGAACAGCGGGGCGCCTGGCTTACCTTGCGGCTCTGGTGCTGGCGACCTGCCTGCTGCTGCAACCCCTGGGAGGACCACCACCCCAGCAGCTACTTGCCACCGCCCAGGCGCTCTGGCACGCCCAGCGCCCGCTGCTGCTGGCCGCCCTAGTGGGTCTGGAGGCCAGCAGCTGGCTGCACCTGATCCAAGATGGCGACCCGATGCCGCGCCTGCCCCGCCTGCTGCGCCGCCACCGCCGATGAGCCCCCAGACCCCAGCCCACCTTGAGGCCATAGCTGAACTGATCGCCGTGGTGGCTCGCCTGCGCGACCCCGAGGGCGGCTGCCCCTGGGACCTGGCGCAAACCCACGCCTCCCTGGTGCCTTACGTACTGGAGGAAGCCCACGAGGTGGCCGATGCGATCCGGCAGGGCGACGATCGCCACCTGGCTGAGGAACTGGGCGACCTGCTGCTGCAGGTGGTGCTCCATGCCCAGATCGCCCACGAGGCGGGCAGCTTTGATCTGGCCCAGATCGCCGCAGGCATCAGCGCCAAGCTGGTGCGCCGCCATCCCCATGTGTTCGGAGGTGGCGAGCCGGCCAGCTGGGAGGAGATCAAGGCCGCCGAGCAACCCCAACCCGCCTCCACCAGCCCCCTCAGCGATCGGCTGGCAGGCAAGGTGCGCGGCCAGCCCGCCCTAGCCGGCGCCATGACCATCTCCAAGCAAGCGGCAGCGGCCGGCTTCGAGTGGGATGACATGGCAGGGGTGTGGGCGAAGGTGCACGAAGAGCTCGACGAGCTCAAGGAGGCTGTGGCCTCAGGGGATCGCCGCCATGCCCAGGAGGAGCTGGGCGACGTGCTGTTCACCCTGGTGAACGTGGCCCGCTGGTGCGGCCTCGAGCCGGAAGCCGGCCTGGCGGGCACCAACCGCCGCTTCCTCGATCGCTTCTCCCGGGTGGAGACAGCCCTGGATGGCGACCTAAAGGGCCGCAGCATCGGCGAGCTCGAAGGCCTCTGGCAGCAGGCCAAGGCCGAAATCCGCGCTGAAAACACGCCAACGCAAGGCCGCTGACCCTTCACAACAACAGCCTCGCCATTTCTGTACAAGCCGTACAGATTCAGGGACACACCGCCAACAGCTCAGTCTTCCGGCAGCTGAGGACGGGATCCCCGCTGCCCCTTGATGGCACCGCGCTGCTTCTTGGCCGCCAGGCGCCGCTGCACTGAACCGCGGGTGGGCCGAGTCGCCCGGCGCGGCGGCGGTGGCGGCTTAATCGCCTCCAGCAGCAATTCCACCAAACGCCGCTGGGCGGCCACCCGGTTTTGCCATTGGGAGCGGTGCTCACTGGCGGCAATCACCACACAGCCCTCCACCAGTTTTCCCTCCAGGCGCCGCAGGGCACGGGCCTGGAGCGCCGGCGGCAGCGCCGCAGAGGCCGCCAGATCAAACACCAACTCCACCCGTGAATCGGTGGTGTTTACGTTCTGGCCACCGGGGCCGGAGGAGCGCGAAAAACGCCAGGCCAGCTCGGCGGCACCAATCACCAGCGCCGGTGTCAGCCGCAGATCCGCCGTCGGGCGCTGGGGAACCATGGAATCAGCCTGTCACGGCCAACACACTGGCGATGCGCAAGGCTGGGGGCTGCGAATTTTTGGCCATGGCCTGGATCGACGAGATCTTCGACGGCGTGCGCTATGGCCTCGAGGGCACCGTGATCGCTGAACAAGATTCAGCCTTCCAGAGGGTGACGATCATCGACAGCCAGCGCTACGGCAAGGGCCTGCTGCTCGATGGCTGCTGGATGACCGCCGAACACCAGGAGCGGCATTACCACGAGGCGATCGTGCATCCGGCCCTCTGTAGCGCCGCCAGCATTGAGCGGGTGCTGGTGATCGGCGGTGGTGATGGCGGCACCGCCCGCGAGTGCCTACGCCACGCCGGCGTGCAGCACCTCGACATGGTGGAGATAGACGGCCTGGTGGTGGAGTGGAGCCAGCAGTACCTGCCCAGCATCGGGGGCGGCTGCTGGAGTGATCCCCGCTTCCACCTCACCGTGGGCGATGGCATCGCCTGGGCCGCCAATGCCGCCGATGCCAGCTACGACGTGGTGATCGTGGACGGCTCCGACCCCGCCGGGCCGGCCGAGGGCCTGTTCAACCGGGCCTTTTTTGAGCAGTGCCGCCGCATACTGCGGCCCGGCGGCGTGTTCGCCACCCAGAGCGAATCACCCGAGGCCTTCCGAGCGGTGCATATCGACACCGTGCGCCTAATCCGCGAGGTGTTTGGCCACGCCGATCCGATGTATGGCTGGGTGCCCATGTATCCGAGCGGCTGGTGGAGCTGGACGTTCGCCGCCACAGACGGCCGTCGCTACCTGCAGCCGGATCCCGCCCGCGCCGCGGCCGTCGTCTGTGGCTCGGAGATCTGGAGTCCCCGCTGGCAGCGCGGCGCCTTTGATGCTGTGCCCGCCGCCATCGAGCGCGCCATCAACGCATGACCAACAGCTTTAACACCGCCTTGTTTGACACAGACGGCGCCATCTACATGGCCAGCCAACGCGATCCGGCCGGCTGCCGCGTCGGCCTGTTCGGCGTGCCCTACGACGGCACCACCTCCTTCCGCCCCGGCACCCGCTTCGGGCCGGCGGCAATCCGCGAGGTAAGCAGCGGCCTGGAGAGCTACTGCCCCCAGCTCGATCGCGACCTGGAAGACCTGGCCTTCGCCGATCTCGGCGCCGTTGATATCCCCTTCGGTGCCCCTGAGCCGGTGGTGGTGGCTGTGAAGGCGGCCACAGAAGCCGTGCTGGCGCTGGGGCTTAAGCCACTGATGCTCGGCGGCGAGCACTCGATCAGCTCCGGCGCCGTGGCGGCCGTGGCTATCAAACACCCCGACCTGGTGCTGGTGCAGCTCGATGCCCACGCTGACCTGCGCCATGAATGGCTCGGCGCCAAGCACAGCCACGCCTGCGCCATGCGCCGCTGCCTGGAAGTGCTGCCCAGCCAGCAGCTGCTGCAAATCGCCATCCGCAGCGGCACTCGTGAGGAATTTTCAGAACTGCGCAGTAGCGGCCGCCTCGTGGCGATCGAGCGCATGGCCGAGGCCCTCAAGCCCCTGCGCGGCCAGCCCCTCTATCTGACCGTGGATCTCGATTGGTTTGATCCGGCGGTGATGGCCGGCACCGGCACCCCCGAGCCCGGCGGCTTCCTCTGGCGGGATTTCGCAGCCCTGGTGGAGGAGCTGCGCCACCACAAGCTGGTGGCAGCCGATGTGGTGGAACTGGCGCCCCAGCTAGATCCCACCGGGGTGAGCAGCGTGCTGGCGGCCAAGGTGGTGCGCAGTTTGCTGTTCCTGCTTGATCGTTGTTGACGCTGAGCGAGTCTCAGTAGCAGCAGGTGCCGCTGGTGCGTTGCTCGCGCAGGCGCTCGTGCTGTTGGCTGATCAACAACAGCGCCAGAGTGGGGTGATTGTGCATCAGGTTGAGGAAGCGCAGCCGGTCAAGCCTCAGGATTTCAACGGGAGTACGGGCAACGGCTTCGTTGCGATAGATCCCATCACGCCAAACAATGTCCTGATAGCTAAACAGCTCGCCCGGGCGATAACAGAGCTTCTCGCCGGTCTCACCGATCACTTCGATGATGCCGCGGCGCACCACATAGATCGAATCGGCCCGGGAGCCCCTCGAAAACACCTTTGCACCTGTGGGAAGGGTGAGAACCTCGCAATCCACCTGAGCCGACATCAGCTCCAGCGGAGTGGTGATCGTCGCCGATGCAACCATGCCTCCTACCCCCTAATCGAAACCAGAGTCCCTTAATACAGCTCCACTGCCCCAGGGACCTAGTCATGGCGAACACAAGGGCCTAATCGGTCCTCATTTCAGGCCTGAATTACGGATTTTCTTCAGCTTTTGCCCAGGGCCGATTCCAGGCTGAGCTGCTGGTTCAGGGGGGCTGGTGCCTGCCCAGCTGAACCAGCAGCAATCATCACGGGCAGCCGCGGTGGCCGGGCCGTCCAGTGGTGACACCACAGCTCCAGGGCCAATTCGGGATGGATCGGTAACTGGCGTAGCTGACACCAGCCAAATTCAGCGCCACTGGGTGGGGCGCAATGGCGGCAGCTGCGGCAGCAAGGGCGCTGACCCATCCAAAGGAAAGATCGGGGCTCTCAAGGTATGGACGGTTGGTCCAAGTGGGAAGCAGAACAACCGAATCTTCCAGGTTCCTTATTGATTCCCGCAGGCCTGCATATGATCCGCCCATGGGCCTGAAGCGCACCCCCCTGTTCGAGGCCGCCCGAGCCGCTGGGGGCCGGATGGTGCCCTTCGCCGGCTGGGAGATGGCTGTGCAATTTGAGGGCTTGGTGGCAGAGCACCAGGCAGTGCGCCGCAGCTGCGGTGTCTTCGACATCTCTCACATGGGGGTGCTGACACTGCGGGGCGAAACCGCCAAAGATGCCCTGCAGGGTCTGGTGCCAACCGATCTGTTTCGCATTGGCCCCGGCGAGGCCTGCTACACGGTGCTACTCAACGAGCGGGGTGGCATCCGCGACGACCTGATCGTTTACGACCGGGGCTGGCAAGCGGATGGTCAGTGCCACGAGTTGCTGCTGGTGATCAATGCCGCCTGCGCCGCAGCCGACACCGCCTGGATCCGCAGCCAGCTCGAGCCCCAGGGCATCAGTGTTGAAGACCGCAAGGGCGATGGCGTACTGCTGGCCCTGCAAGGCCCAGAGGCGGCCGCCCGGCTGCAGGAGTTAGCAGGAATCGACCTGAGCGGCCTGCCCCGCTTTGGCCACCGGGAGCTCAAAATGGACGGCGCAAGCGCCTTTGTGGGCCGCACCGGCTACACAGGCGAAGACGGCTTCGAGCTGCTGCTGAGCCGGACGGACGGCCTAAAGCTGTGGGAAACATTGCTGGCCAGCGGCGTCAGCCCCTGCGGCCTGGGCGCCCGCGACACCCTGCGACTGGAGGCGGCCATGCACCTCTACGGCCACGAGCTGGACGGGGACACCACACCCTTGGAGGCTGGCCTGGGCTGGCTGGTGCACCTGGAGATGCCCAAAGCCTTCATCGGCCGCGAAGTGCTGGAGCGCCAGAGCGCCGCAGGTGTTCAGCGGCGATTGGTGGGGTTGAAACTGCAGGGCCGCGCCATCGCCCGCCATGGTTATCCGGTGCTGGCCGCCGGGGCTCCAGTGGATAGTGCCCCGGTAGGGCAGATCACTAGTGGCAGCTGGTCGCCCACACTCGAGGAAGCGATCGCCCTGGCCTTCGTGCCAGCCAGCGCCGCCAAGCTGGGCACAGAGCTGGCTGTGCAGATCCGCGGCAAGGCCGAGCCCGCGCTGGTGGTCAAACGGCCCTTCTACCGGCGTTGATGGTGACCTCCAGCTCCGAGGCGAGCTGGTATTCAGGATGGCCACGCAACCCACCAACCACCACCCCGGATGGGACAATCGCCCATTGACTCCGGATCTCAGCATGCGTAGCCACGGATGCGGCGACCTGCGCCACGACGCCAGCGGCCAGACCGTGCAGCTCTGCGGCTGGGTGGACCGGTGCCGTGACCACGGCGGCGTGATTTTCGTCGACCTGCGCGACCGCAGCGGCAGCGTCCAGATC
Organism: uncultured Cyanobium sp.; assembly: GCA_964551845.1. Lineage (GTDB taxonomy): Bacteria > Cyanobacteriota > Cyanobacteriia > PCC-6307 > Cyanobiaceae > Cyanobium_A. The sequence continues at coordinate 8,416 of CAZKER010000073.1, read as the reverse complement.
ACTGTGGACCCCGACAACGGCGCCGCGATGTTCGCCGTAGCGGAGCACCTGCGCAATGAGACGGTGGTCCAGGTGCAGGGCACGGTGCGCGAGCGCCCGGCCGATGCCATCAACGACAAGCTGGCCACCGGCCGCATCGAGGTGCTGGCAAGCGCCATCACCGTTCTCAACGCCGTGAAGGGCAACCTGCCCTTCCCCGTGTCCGTGCACGACGAAGAGAACACCCGCGAGGAGCTGCGACTGCGCTACCGCTACCTCGACCTGCGCCGCGAGCGCATGAACGGCAACCTGCGCCTGCGCCACCGCACCGTGCAGGCGATGCGCCGCTTCCTTGAAGACCAGGGCTTCATCGAAGTGGAAACCCCGGTGCTCACTCGCTCCACCCCCGAAGGCGCCCGCGACTACCTAGTGCCAAGCCGGGTATGCGGGGGCGAGTGGTTTGCCCTGCCCCAGTCGCCCCAGCTGTTTAAGCAGCTGCTGATGGTGGGCGGCCTTGAGCGTTACTACCAGGTGGCCCGCTGCTTCCGCGACGAAGATCTGCGGGCCGATCGCCAGCCGGAATTCACCCAGCTGGATATCGAGATGAGCTTCATGGATCAAGAGCAGATCCTGGAGCTCAATGAAGCCCTGATCAGCGCCATCTGGAAGGCCGTCAAGGGGGTGGAGCTGCCCCGTCCCTTCCCGCGGCTCAACTGGCATGAGGCCATGGCCCGCTACGGCACCGACCGCCCTGACACCCGCTATGGCCTGGAGCTCACCGATGTCTCCGACCTGGTGAAAGGTATGGGCTTCAAAGTTTTCAGCGGAGCTGTGGCCGCCGGCGGTTCGGTGAAGTGCATCGCCGTGCCTGGGGGCAACGATGCCATCAGCAACGTGCGCATCAAGCCCGGTGGCGATGTATTCAGCGAAGCCCAGGCGGCCGGTGCCGGCGGCCTGGCCTTCATCCGCGTGCGCGAGGGCGGCGAGATCGACACGATCGGCGCCATCAAGGACAACCTCACAGACGACAAAAAAGCCGAGCTGCTGGCTCGCACCGGTGCCACCCCCGGCTCCCTGCTGCTGTTCGGCGCCGGCGACACTGCCACGGTGAACAAGGCCCTCGATCGGGTGCGCCAGTTTCTGGCCCGCGAACTCGGCCTAGTGCCTGCCGACCGTGACAACGACACCTGGAACTTCCTGTGGGTGGTGGATTTCCCGATGTTTGAGTTCAACCCCGGCGAAAACCGACTCGAAGCCCTGCACCATCCCTTCTGCGCCCCCAACAGCGCAGACCTCGGAACAGATCCCGACGCCTGGGCCGACACCCTGCCCACCGCCCGCGCCCAGGCCTACGACCTAGTGCTCAACGGCCTCGAACTCGGCGGCGGCTCGCTGCGCATCCACGATTCGGCCCTGCAGCGCCAGGTGCTGCAGACCATCGGCCTGCCTCTGGAGGAAGCCAACCAGCAGTTCGGCTTCCTGATGGACGCCCTCGACATGGGTGCCCCGCCCCACGGCGGCCTGGCCTACGGCGTAGACCGGATCGTGATGCTGCTGGCGGGCGAGGAATCAATCCGCGACACCATCGCCTTCCCGAAAACCCAGCAAGCCCGTTGCCTGATGACCGGCGCCCCGGGCAGTGTGGCGACCAAACAACTCGACGAGCTGCACGTGGCCAGCACCTGGGTGGAGGAGGACGACAGCTGAGGTCCAAAAGTAAAGCTGAAACCAAAGCTGAAAGCCGAAACAAAACGGGGCATTTGGGGCCACAGCTGCCCAACGCAGCAACGGTGAGGGACCATTAATCCATCGGGCGTGCCCCACACCCCCGCCAGCACAGACCCTGTACGGCTTTACCTCCAGGACATCGGCCGGGTGGACCTGCTGACCCAGGAGCAGGAACTCACCCTGGCCCGGCTGGTGCAGCAGCGCGAGCGGCTGTTGCACGAGGGTGAACCGGGGGAAGGCGAACCAGGCGAACTGGACGCCAATGAGCGACGGCTAGCCCTGCACCGCGGCAAACGGGCCAAGGAGCGAATGATTCAGGCCAATCTGCGGCTGGTGGTTTCTGTCGCCAAGAAGTACCAACGCCGGGGCATGGACCTGCTTGATCTAGTTCAAGAGGGCACCTTGGGCCTGGAACGGGCCGTGGAGCGCTACGACCCCACCCGGGGTTTTCGCTTCAGCACCTACGCCTACTGGTGGATTCGCCAAGGCATTACCAGGGCCCTCGCCAGCCAGAGCCGCACGATCCGGCTGCCGATACACATCACCGAAAAGCTCAACCGGATTAAACGGGCCCAGCGGGAACTCAGCGCCCGCTTGGGCCGCCTGCCCTGCGTGACTGAGATCGCCCGAGAGTTGAATCTCAGCGAGGCGATGATCCGCGAGACGCTGCTGCAGCTGCCGAAACCCGTCTCCCTGGAGGGCCGGGTAGGCAAGGAACACGACACGCGGCTCGGCGATCTGCTGGAAGACAGCCATGTCACACCAGAACAAAAACTCGCCCGCGAGCAGCTCCACAACGACCTCGAAGCCCTGCTCGCAGACCTGAGCAGCCGCGAAGCCGAGGTAATCCGCCAACGCTTCGGGCTGGAAGACGACACTCCCCGCACCCTCACTGAGATCGGCGCCGCCATGCACCTCTCCCGAGAGCGGGTACGGCAGATTGAATCCCAAGCATTGCTGAAGTTACGCCAACCCCAGAACCGCTGCCGCGTGAAGGATTACCTGGGCAGCCTCGACTGAACCGCCCATTCCGTCCAATCCGGGCTACAACAAAGTCACTACGGATAAGCCGCCATGGCAACCGACATCGACATCGGCATCCCGGAAGCCCAGCGCCTGCAGATCGCCGAGGGCCTCGGCTGCGTGCTGGCCGACAGCACCGTGCTCTACGCCAAGACCCACGGCTTCCACTGGAATGTCACCGGTCCGATGTTCAACTCCCTGCACCTGATGTTCATGGAGCAGTACACCGAGCTCTGGACTGCCCTAGACGCTATCGCCGAGCGCATCCGCGCCCTCGGCTGCCCAGCCCCCTTCGGCGGCGCCACCTACGGCCAGCTCTCCTCGATCCCCGAAAGCCAGGGCATCCCGGCCGCCATGGAGATGGTGCGCGAGCTAGTGCTGGGCCACGAGGCAGTCGCCCGCACTATCCGGAGCGTCATGGTCACCGCCGACGAGGCCAACGACCAACCCACCGCCGACCTGCTCACCCAGCGACTGCAGATCCACGAGAAAACCGCCTGGATGCTGCGCAGCCTGCTCGAGGCGTAATCCGCTGGGGTGCTTGGCGTCGGCCGGTCGGCGCCCGCTGCGCGGGCAATACCGGCCTCTCACCAAGCACCCCAGCGGACCAAGCAGCCTCAGCAGGGAGGGCGTCTCCTGCGTGGTTGGCTGAGGTGAGCGCGGTATTGCCCGCGCAGCGGGCGTGACCGCCGAACCCAGCCAGCCCCCGCAGGCAGCGCCCGGTACATTGAAGGGTCAGCCACCGGGATATGAGCAAGTTCGTCTTTGTCACCGGCGGCGTGGTGTCGAGCATCGGCAAGGGCATCGTGGCCGCCAGCCTGGGGCGGCTGCTCAAGAGCCGCGGCTACAGCGTTTCGATCCTCAAGCTCGACCCTTATCTGAACGTCGACCCGGGCACGATGAGCCCGTACCAACACGGTGAAGTGTTCGTCACCGAGGACGGCGCCGAAACGGATCTGGATCTGGGCCACTACGAACGCTTCACCGACACCGCCATGTCGCGCCTCAACAGCGTGACCACCGGCTCGATCTACCAAGCGGTGATCAACAAGGAGCGCCGCGGCGATTACAACGGTGGCACGGTGCAGGTGATCCCCCACATCACCCGCGAGATTCGCGAGCGCATCCATCGGGTGGCCGCCAACAGCAACGCCGACGTGGTGATCGGCGAGATCGGCGGCACGGTAGGTGACATCGAATCGCTGCCTTTTCTGGAAGCGATTCGGGAATTCCGGGGCGATGTGGGCCGCCAGGACCTGGCCTATGTGCACGTCACCCTGCTGCCCTTCATCGGCGTTTCGGGCGAGCTCAAGACCAAGCCCACCCAGCACTCGGTGAAGGAGCTGCGCTCGATCGGCATCCAGCCCGACGTGTTGGTGTGCCGCAGCGACCGACCGGTGAGCGACGAACTGCGCCGCAAGATTGGCGGCTTCTGTGGCGTGCCTCAGCGGGCCGTGATCCAGGCCCTAGACGCCGACAGCATCTATGCGGTGCCGCTGGCGATGGAGCAGGAGGGGCTCTGCCGCGAGGTGCTCGATGTGCTGCAACTCAGCAACGCTGAAAGTGACATGGCCCGCTGGCAGGAGCTGGTGACCAAGCTGCGCCACCCCGGCCCCGCCGTGAAGGTGGCGTTGGTGGGCAAATACGTGCAGCTCAACGACGCTTATCTATCGGTGGTAGAGGCCCTGCGCCACGCCTGCCTAGATCGGGACGCTTCGCTTGATCTGCACTGGGTCTGCGCCGAGCAGCTCGAAACCCAAGGCGCTGAAGCCCTGCTGGCCAACATGGATGCGGTGGTAGTACCCGGTGGCTTTGGCAACCGCGGTGTGGACGGCAAGGTGGCGGCAATCCGCTGGGCTCGCGAACAGCGGGTGCCCTTCCTTGGCCTGTGCCTAGGCATGCAATGCGCCGTGATCGAGTGGGCCCGCAACCAGGCGGGCTTAGCCGGAGCCACCAGCGCCGAGCTCGATGCCGACACGCCTCATCCAGTAATCCACCTACTGCCGGAGCAGCAGGACGTAGTGGATCTAGGCGGCACGATGCGGCTCGGAGTTTATCCCTGCCGCCTGGCCGCAGACACCATGGCGCACCGCCTCTATGGCGACGAAGTGGTGTATGAACGCCACCGCCATCGCTACGAATTCAACAACGCCTACCGCAGTCTCTTCACCGAATCGGGTTACACAATCAGCGGCACTTCACCTGACGGGCGGCTGGTGGAATTGATCGAACTGCAAAACCATCCATTCTTCACCGCCTGCCAGTACCACCCCGAATTTCTCTCCCGCCCCGGCAAACCCCACCCATTGTTCCGGGGCCTAATCGAAGCCGCCCAGCAGCGACTACCTCAACAGGATTGCCAAGGCTGACTAGATCTGCTTGAGGGAGTCTGTCTTATCCTTGAATTCGCCAAGCAACAGCTGCAGGTATGTAACCTTGCGCAGCTTGATGTTGGCTGTGAGTGACATGCCGACCTGCAGCGGCAAGCTCTTGCCTGATTTCAGCTTGAGTTGCTGTGTATCGAGGGCAATCGTGGCTGGGAAGCGGTAGGTCTGATTGCGCTCATCTGGGGGCAAGGCATCGGAGCCAATGCGCTTGACGGTGCCAAGCAGCACCCCGAAATCGGTAGCAGGGAAAGAATCGATGCTGATATCGGCAGGACGACCGACTCGTACAAAGCCGATGTCGCTGCTCTCAATCTCCACCTTGGCCTGAAGAGCATCAAAGGGGACGATCTTCATCACCGGCTCACTGCCCTGTGCAACAAAGCCAGGGCCGGTGGGCTTGAGATCAAACACCACCCCATCCACCGGGGAGCGCACATCCTGATAGCGGATATTGACCTGCAGCTCAGTGAGCTTGCTGCCCAATTCGGCCAGCTCTCCTTTGATCTGCTCCACCGACTGCTCCAGAATCGCAATTTGACGCAGGCGGTCGACCTTGAGCTTGGCGAGCTCGCCATCAACCTCACGCACCTTGTTGCGCTGTTGCAGATACTGCAACTCCGCGGAGGCCCCTACAGCCTTAAGACCCTCGAGCCGCTGCAGGATCTCGCTTTCAAGCACGAGGTTCTGGCCGGTCACCGTCTGCTCGGTGTCATTGAGGTTGAGATAGCGAGCCAGCTCCACCTCCTTAAGACGCAGCTGGGCCTGCTTGGCGGTGATAGTGGTGCGCAAACTTTGCTGGCGATCGAGGGTGGCCTCGTTATCGAGGCGCAACAACACCTGGCCCTTGGTGACCCGCTGACCATCCTTGACGAGCATGGTCTCGAGCACGCCACCCACCGGCATCTGGATGGTTTTGACATCGCCAATTGGCTGGAGCTTGCCGGGAGCAACCACCACCTCGTCGGTTTTAGCGAGGGCTAGCCAGGCCAGGCCAGCTGCCGTGGTGCAGAGCAGAGCCCAGGTGATGGCCCGCGCTAAGAAGCGCGACTGTTGAAGCGCCATCTCTTCATGGCTGGTTTGAACCCGGCGCTCAATGGCGTTCTGGGCGCGACGCACAATCGACATCAGTTGGCCTCCTGCTGGCGGTAAAGGGCGTAGTAGCGACCTCGGCGCTCCATTAACTCATCGTGGGTGCCCGTTTCCACGACAGCTCCTTCGTGCAGCATCACAATCAGATCAGCCCTGCGGATTGTGGAGAGCCGGTGAGTGATAAAGAAAACTGTGCAGTGCTTGAGGTTGTCGACCAAGTTGTCGCAAACGCGCCGCTCAGTGTCGTAATCAAGGGCGCTAGTTGCTTCATCTAGCACCAGCAGCCGCGGCTGGGAAAGCAGGGTGCGGGCCAAGGCCAGTCGCTGCCGCTGACCGCCGGAGAGGCCGGCGCCGCGCTCGCCCACATTGCTGCTGTAGCCGGCCGGCAATTCCATGATGAAGTCGTGGGCGCAGGCCAAGCGGGCCGCTTGGACGATGGAATCACTACTGGCATCTGGATCTGTGAGGGCAATGTTTTCTGCCACGGTGCCGGTGAAAAGCAGGGGCTCCTGGGGCACGATGCCAATCTGGCGTCGTAGCGAGTAAAGCTCAACTTTGTCGATGTCGTAGTGATCAATCAGGATGCGACCGCTGCCTGGGGAATAGAGACGCGCCAACATTTTGGTGAGGGTGCTCTTACCGCTACCGCTCTGGCCCACCACCCCCACAAAAGTACCGGCAGGAATGGTTAAGTCGATATGACGCAACACCTGAGTGCCCTGGGGCGTGAAGGAGAAACAGAGGTCGTCGAAGCGCACCTCACCGGCGATGGGCGGCAGGGGAATCTTCTGTTTATCGGCCTCGTCTGATTCCTCCGGGGTATCGACCACATCGGCAAGCCGCTCAAACGAAACCTTGAGCTCCTGAATGCTCTGCCAGATCGAGGAGAGCCGCAGCAGGGGCTGGGTGACGTAGCCAGAGATGATCCGGAAGGCGATCAGCTGGCCCAGGGTCATGTCACCGGAGAGCACCAAAGAGGCACCAACCCAGAGCACCAGCAGCTGGGAGAGCTTCTGCAACACCTGGGAGGTTTCACTGAGGGCCGTGCCAGTGATGGTTTTTTCAAAACTGCGGGAGATGTACTTGCCGTACAGGTCTTGCCACTTCCAGCGGCTAATCATCTCGACGTTTTGAGCCTTCACCGTCTGGATGCCGGTTAGAACTTCCACTAAATGGCTCTGAGTTCGGGCGTTCTCCTGGGCCGCGTCGCGGTACTGGCGGCGAAACAGGGGCGCCCCAAGCACTGTCAGACCGATCTGGATCGGCAGCACGCAGAGGGCGATCAGGGTGAGCAGCCAGCTGTAAATCAGCATCACGGCGATGTAGATCACCGAGAAGGCCGTATCGAGCAAGGTTGTGAGCGCCTGACCAGTGAGGAAATTACGGATCTTCTCCAGCTCGGCAATCCGGGTACCGAGTTCCCCCACGGGGCGGCGGTCGAAGTAGTTGAGAGGTAGCCGCAGCAGGTGATCGATTACCTCGGCGCCGAGGCGGAGATCGATGCGGTTGGTGGTTTCGCTGAATAAGAAGGTGCGTAAGGCACCGATCAATCCCTCCATCAAGGTCACCACCACCAAAGCAAAGCCCAGCACCTGCAAGGTGTCGAGGCTGCGCTGATTGATCACCTTGTCGATGATCACCTGGATCAGCAGGGGGTTGGCCAGGCTGAACAGCTGCACCACAAAAGAGGCGATCAGCACCTGGGTGAGGATGCCGCGATAACGCTGCAGGGCCGGCCAGAACCAGGCAAAGCCAAAGCGCTGCTCGGGGGTAGCAGAACTGCGCTCGAGCAACAGCACGTCGATGCCGTCGGGGAAGGCCTCGGGAAGCTGGTCAGGGGAGAGCTCCACCCAACCTTCCCGCGGGGAGGCCAAAAGCAGGCCGCGAGCATTGGCGCCCCGCACGACGGCAAAACCGCCCTGCCAGGGAATCAGGGCCGGGGTCTGCAGGCGGGTGCCCTGACTGGCCGGCACCCGCACACCGCTCACGTGCAGACCCATCATCGCGGCGAGGTTGCCGCAGAGCTGCAAGTCGGGTGTCTGGCCGCGGCGCAGCACATCGCGCAGGATTTTCTCGATCGCATCGCGACGGAAGGGAAGCTTGAGCTCCGCCGAGAGCATCTGGAAGCAGGCCAGGGTTTCCTCGAGGGGGCCGTTACCGCGCAGCAGCTGCAGTGCCGAGCGATCCCGCTGGCCAAGATCAAGGCCCGC
>CAZKER010000072.1:0-1927 GCA_964551845.1 uncultured Cyanobium sp. | reverse complement strand
AACTCAGAACTCAGAACTCATTGCCAGGCCTGGGTTGGCTGATCAAGCTGGGGCGGTTGCCTGCTCGCCTGGCCCCATGCCAAGCCGTCCGTTAGGAGCCTTTGCCCTCGCCGCCATTGGGCTGCTGAGCCTCCTATCCGGGTCAGACCGGGCCCTGGCCAGTCTGACCGCCGCGAGCAAAACCAGCGTGGACACTCCGGGACTGGGGCGCCTGGAGCTGGAGAACGGCTACCCGAGCGCCCCCACCGCCCGCAAGCTGTACGACGCCCTTGACCTGCAGCGAGCCACCCAGGCCTACCTCTGGGCCCTGCCGGCGGTGGGCTTCAAGGCCCTATACGACGCCCAGGCCAAAACCATGGGCGTACGCAACGGCGACGTGCTGCTCTACCGCACGCTCCAGGACAAGGCGGGGATGCTCACCCCCAACATCACCACCCTCTACGCCTTCAGCTTCTGGGATCTGGCCAAGCAGGGCCCCCTGGTGGTGGAGGTGCCGGCCGGGCTCACCGCCGGCGGCGTGCTCGACATCTGGCAACAGCCGATCACCGACATGGGCCAGACCGGGCCCGACAAGGGTGCAGGTGGCAAATACCTGATCCTCCCGCCCGATGGGCCGGAGGTGGTAGCGCCGGGCTACCGGATCTTCCGCTCCCCCAGCAACCAGATCTGGTTCGGCACCCGCGGCCTGGCGCCCGACAAGGCCGTTGCCGAGTCCACCGTGCGCCAGCACCGCCTCTACGGCTGGAACCAGCGCACCAATCCGCCGGTCTCCCGCTACGAGGAGGTTGGGGGGCGTCACTGGCAGTCGGCCCAGCCCGCCGACCTCTCCTACTGGCGGCTGCTCAGTGAGCTCTACGCCAACGAACCAGTGGCGCCGCGCGACCGGATGATGTTTGGCATGCTGGCGCCCCTGGGCATCAGCCCGGGGCAGCCCTTCAAGCCCGATGCCAGGCAGGCGCGGATCCTCAGCGAGGGGGCCCAACTGGGCGACCTGATGGCCCGCACCATCGCCTACGACAAGCGCACCCCTGGCGCCACGGTGTACCCCGGCAAGCACTGGGAGTACGCCGTGCTGTTCGATCTGGATCAGGAATCCCCCGACAAACGGCGGGTGCAGATCGACGAGCGCAGCTCCTGGTTCTACGAGGCGATCGGCATGTCGGTGGGGATGCAGGGCCGGGTAGTGGGCTTCGGCCAGGTGTATCTAGAGGCCTCTAAGGACGCCAAGGGCCAGTGGCTCGACGGCGGCCTCAGCTCCCGCAAGCCCGAGCTGCTGAGCAACGCCGATGGCTCGGTGGATGTCGATTTCGGGCCGGTCCGACCTGCTGGCGCAACGAACTGGATCCAGACCAGCCCGGGCAAGGGCTGGTTCGCCTACTTCCGCTTCTACGGCCCCACCGAGCCCTATTTCACCAAGACCTGGCAGCTCAACGACATCGAACCGATCCAGCCATGAAGCCCATCCGCCACCTCCCGCTCAGGCCCCTTGGGCTGATCCTCTGGGCCTGGCTGGATCTGCGGGCCGAGCCGATCAACCGCTATTCGATCGGGGACCGCACCAAGGGCCTGAAGCTGGGGGCCGATGGATCTCTGGAGATCTATCTCCAGCATGACAACCCAGGCCCAGACAAGGTTTCCAACTGGCTGCCCGCCCCTGCTGGGCCCTTCTTCTTCGTGGCCCGTCTCTATGGACCAGGCCCGTCGGCCCTCTCGGGGCAATGGCAGCTACCGGTCCTGCCAGAACATCCCTAGGGCAGCCCGATCCACCACCACCTCCAGCCGGGGGTGGTGCTGCAGCCAGCTGGCGGGCACTTCAGGGCAGGGGGGCTCTTGCATAGCCCGCCTCAAGATGGCGGCCTTACTGGCCCCGGTGACCACCAACAGGATCCTCTCGGCAGCCAGGATATCCGCCAATCCAAGCGTGATC
>CAZKER010000071.1:0-4988 GCA_964551845.1 uncultured Cyanobium sp. | reverse complement strand
TCCTGGCTGCAGACTCCGTCGGGCGGCACTTTTTCCGATGGTCATTTCCACGTGCAGAACTACTTCGCCGCCATCAACAACCCCTTCATGGTGAGGAGCGTGATTCATATGGCCCTGGCCACGGTGGAAACCTCCATGCTGGTGGTGGCAGCGATCAGTGCCTGGTCGCTGATGCGCCAGAAGGCACCGGAGTTCTTCCTGTTCTCCTTCAAGCTGGCTCTTGTGATCCTGCTGGCGGTGGCGCCGCTGCAGATCCTGGCCGGCCACGAGAGCGCCGTGCAGGTGGCTGAGCACCAGCCCACCAAGCTGGCGGCAATCGAGGCCCTCTGGGACGACCAGGCCGCCGGCAGCTCCCCTGCCTGGACCGTGCTGGCGTCCCCCGATGAGGCCAGCGGCAGCAACCGCTGGAGCCTGTCGGTGCCTGGCGCCTTCAGCTGGATCCTGGAGACGCGGCCGCAGCTCAGCCAACCGCTGCGGGGGCTCAACAGCTGGCCCACCGATCAGAGGCCCCACATGGTGGGTCTGCTCTTCTATGCCTTCCGGGTGATGGTGGCGATCGGTCTGGCTGCGACGGCCCTGATGGCCCTCAGCCTGCTGCTCTGGTGGCGAGGGGGCCTCAGCGCCGCCAGCTTCGCCCGGTGGCCCTGGTTCAGCTGGGCCTGGATCCTTTCGGCTCCAGCCGGCTACCTGGCGATTGAATCCGGCTGGGTGGTGCGTTGCGTGGGCCGCCAGCCCTGGACGGTGTACGGCCAGCTGCGGACCGCCGATGCCGCCTCGGTTCTGCCGGTGGGCGAGGTTCTCACCAGCTTGAGTGTATTCGCTGTTCTTTACACGGTGTTGCTGGTCTTCGCGCTGTATTTCGGCTCCCGGATCATCGCCAAGGGACCGAATCTCACCCTTGAGCCGCCTGGCCTTGCCGCCCCCATGATTCTTCCCGACCGATCGGGGAATGTTTGAACATGGAGTTCCTCGAATGGTTCATGCCCACGGTCTGGTTTGTGATCCTGGCCCTATTCCTGCTGCTTTATGTAATCCTCGATGGTTTTGATCTGGGGGTGGGCATCCTCTCGCTCACCTCCCCCAGCGAATCCCAGCGCACGATCCTGATGACGAGCCTCGGCAATGTGTGGGATGCCAACGAAACCTGGCTGGTCCTGATGGGCGGCGCCCTGTTCGGAGCCTTTCCCCTGGCCTATGGCACCATCCTCAAGGCCCTCTACGGCCCCATCTACCTGATGATCCTGGGGCTGATCCTGCGGGCCGTCGCCTTCGAGTTCCGCGAAAACGCCGTCAACAAGCGTCCCTGGAACCTGATGTTCGGTATTGGCAGTTTGCTGGCCGCTGGCTCCCAGGGCATCTGTCTGGGCACGGTGCTCTCGGGGATCCCTACCGATGCCGCAGGTCACTTCATCGGCTCCCCCTGGATTTGGGTGAACCCCAGCAGCCTGGTGGTGGCTCTCACGCTGATCCAGGGCTACGTGCTGATCGGCTCCACCTACTTGATTCTCAAAACCAGTGGTGAGCTGCAGCGGTTGCACGTGCGCACGGCCCGCCTGGCGGCTGCTACCACCCTGGGCGGGGCCCTGCTGATCACCTTCACAGCACCGTTCGCGTCGGAAACGCTGCGGCAGCGGCTGTTTGATCCAACGTTCTTGCCCTTCTTCGTGGTGTTGCCGCTGCTGGGCGTCGCCCTGATCGTTCAGCTGTTCCGCAGCCTGGCGATGCAGCAGGAAGTATGGCCCTTTGTTTATACCGTGATGCTGTTCATCCTCAGCTTTGCTGGCCTGGGTGTGATGGTGTTTCCGGCGGTGATTCCGCCATCGGTCACAATCTTTCAGGCGTCGTCGTCGGTGAGCTCGATGGTGTTCATGCTCACGTTTATCGGCGTGCTCATTCCTATCATGCTCTTTTACAACATCTATAATTATATTGCCTTTCGAGGAAAGGTAAGTGCTGAATGAAGCAAGCCAGTTGCCTTCCAGCACGATCAACGAGCCTAGAGTACCTATAAGCCATCTATGTATAACTTCGGATCGCTCTTGCTGGCAGTTGCACTCAGTCTCTGCCTGCTGATCTTTGCGCCTCAGGGCGCCTCTGCGGCTACCGCGATCGTCCCTCCGGATGTCACGGTTGCTGCAGGCGAGGCGGCTGCCATTGACTCCGCAGTGGAGCAGTACCTCTCCAACCTGCCGAGCGATTTTCGCGCGATCCGATCGGTGCCAGCCCTCAAGAGCCTGCTCGCCAGCGGCAACGTGTTGCTGATTGACGTGAGGACCCCTGCTGAGTACCGGGCGGGACACATTGCCGGAGCCATCAACAGACCGTTGAACGATCTCGGCCGCCACGTGGCTGAGATTTCCCCAGAGCGCGAGGTGGTGCTCTATTGCTCCAGCGGCTTTCGCTCTGCCATGGGAGTGATGGCGCTGCAGCTGGAGGGCCGCCACCAGGTGAAGGGCTTTGCACCCAGCATCGAAGGCTGGAAGGCGGCTGGTGAACCCGTGGTGACGACAGAAGGCGCGTAGGCCTGGGGGGATGCCCCTGTTCCATGGCATTCGCCGGAGATCAGGAGCTATAGGCAGGAGTGCAGCGAGCACGCCAGGCCACAGTTACTACGATTTAACGATATTGTTATTAAAGCAGCTGCGGCATATGTTCAAAAGCCGTTGCCTCTCGTCCACCCTGCACGTTTGCCATGACTGACGCCACCATTCCGGGCACCGTTCCGGCAACCCAGCCGGGCTTCCCCCGCATCAAGGAGCCGGCCCCCTATTTCGAGGCCCGCACCACCCACGGCATGTGCAAGCTCACCGACTACGTCGGCAAGTGGCTGGTGCTCTTCTCCCACCCCGCCGATTTCACGCCGGTGTGCACCACCGAATTCATGGCCTTTGCCCGCGCCTATCCCGAGTTCCAGAAGCTCAACTGCGAGCTGCTTGGCCTGTCGATCGACAGCTATTACGCCCACGTCGCCTGGGTGCGCAACATCAAAGAGAAGTTTGGGGTTGAAGTCCCCTTCCCGATCATCGAGGACCTGTCGATGAAGGTGGCCCATGCCTACGGGATGATTCAACCCGGTGCTTCCGACACCTCAGCTGTGCGGGCCACCTTTGTGATTGACGACAAGGGAATCCTGCGGGCCATGGTCTATTACCCGATGACCAACGGCCGCTCGATCAACGAATTCCTGCGCCTGGTGCAGGCCTTGCAGACCTCCGATGCCCATGGGGTGGCCACCCCTGAGGGTTGGCTGCCTGGCGAGAAGGTGATCGTGCCGCCGCCGGCCGATGCCGCCGCCGCTGACGCCCGCATCAACGAGGGCTACGAGTACATCGACTGGTATTTCTGCAAAAAGTCGCTCTGAGCGCGGAGGATAGGGCTGAGCTGATGCCCTGGCCGTTCCCTTGCCTGCTGCGTCGGCGCCCTTGGCTCTTGCCAGTGGCCAGGCCTGGTGGGGATCGGCCGGGTGGAGGCCCGCCGCATCCATCAACTCAGCAGCGTGGTGGCGGCCAGGCTGGTGAGCCTTAGTGCCGACACCGGCGATCGGGTGCAGGTGGGCCAACTGGATGCGGTGGACCTGCCCGGTCAGCTGCTTTCTGGTGGATCCCACCCAGGAGCGCTGGAGCATGTGGCTGGTGGAAACACGGGTGTTCCCACGGGTCTACTGGCACCGGGTGCTGAAGGGCCGCCTGCATGAAAGCCGCTTCATGAAGCCGTTCAAGCCGCTGGTGCGTGCGTTGGGGCTGGCTTTCAAGCAGCCGTGATCACACCGCCTGCAGTTGGCTGAGCTGCTGCTCCAACCGCTGCTTGAGCCGACGTTGCACCAGGTTGCAGAGGTCCTCCACCAGGGGGTCGGCCACCGCATAGATCAGCCGTGTGCCATCCCGCTCACAGCTCACCAGACCCTCCCGCTGCAGCTGGCCCAGCTGGCGGCTGATGTGGGACTGACTGAACCCGGTGGCCTCGATCAAGGAGGCCACATCCATGGCGCCTCCATGCTTGATCTGACAGAGCAACTGCAGGCGGGCGGGCTCGCTCAGCAGCCGGAAGAAGCCACTGAGTTCATCGAGGAGCTGGGGACTGGGCAGGGACTGGGGCTGTGGCTGGGTCCGGCGCATGGACGTGCTTATGTCGATACACGCATTATGCACGAAGTGCGCAAGGCGTGGGCCTGAGGCTCGCAGGGACTCGGACGGCCGAGATCGCTTTAACGCTCATAATGCGGCTATGCTCATACAAGTTCGCGATCGATCACCCATGGCCATCGCTCCCGCACCCTCCCTGTCCCTCGCCGCCGCCGCCGGCGGTGGCTCCCTGCTCTTCCGCCAGCTGTTCGACGGCGACACCGGCACCTTCACTTACCTGCTGGCCGATGTGCCCAGCCGCAAGGGGGTGATCATCGACACGGTCTTCGAGCAGCACGGCCGCGATCTCTCCTTGGTACGCGAATTGGGCATCGATCTGGTCGCCTCGATCGACACCCACGCTCATGCCGTCCATGTGACCGGCAGCTGGCTGATGCACGAGGCCACCGGCTGTGCCATCGGCCTGGCCGCCGCCGCTCGAGCCGAGAACGTCACCCTTCCCCTGGCCCATGGGGATCGCACCAATTTTGGCGCTCGCTTTGTCGAGGTCCGCGCCACCCCAGGTCACACCGACGGCTGCATCAGCTTCGTGCTCGACGACCACAGCATGGCCTTCACCGGCGATGCCCTGCTGGTTCGCGGGTGCGGCCGCTGCGACTTCCAGCAGGGCAATGCCCACACCCTCTGGACCTCGATCAACGAGCAGATCCTCTCCCTGCCCGAGCGCTGCCTGCTCTATCCCGGCCACGACTACACCGGACGGAGCGTCACATCCGTGGCCGAGGAGAAGGCCTTCAACGCCCGCCTAGGCGGCGACGCCAGCGAGCGGGATTTCGTGGGTCACATGGAGAACATGAAGCTCCCCCATCCCCACAAGATCGCCGAGGCCCTGCCCGGGAACATGCG